>JBBTTE010000004.1:0-114276 GCA_038064395.1 Patescibacteria group bacterium
TGGCAACATGTGTGCCGAAGCGTACTAATAGGGCCATTGACTTTTTACGACCTTTTATTCGAGTCGCTTGCGACTCTAGGATAAAAGGCCAAAAGTTAGATGTAATTGACTAGTTATTGGTGCATATCAGCACCTTAATGACGTTTGTCACCACAAGAGAATTGCTTTCTCTAAACTCTTTTGGCTATCTTCGGTCTCATCGGCCGTCGCGGTCGCGGTAATTTCATTACCTCGCCCAGCCACCATATAAGTTCACTATAAGATCCCTATAAACTTTATAGGGAATCGCTAGCGATCTTATATGGTCACTCAACTTGCTAAAGAAGAAAGCGTCGTAGCTAGACCAGCTATGGACATCAATAGGTTCGCTCAAAGGCCAAGCCGACAAGGCAGAGGCAAGCGAGAGGACCGATTTGGTGCCCATAGCCCGAGGGCAACACCTGTTCCCATGCCGAACACAGCAGTTAAGCCTCGAAGCGGTTACAATACTTGGGGTTCACCCCTGGGAAAATAGCACGGTGCCAAATTATAGAGATAGCCTCCGAAAGGAGGCTTTTTCTTTAGGATGAACAATTTGCCAATAATTCTTAGGCGTGGCGCTTGCGACGTTTGACAGGAGTACGGCGAGCTTGCTTAGCGCGAAGGTACAGTATCATTTCTTGTCTTTCGCCAAGCCAGAAGCTGACTAGCATTAGGATAACGACAGCGTAGCCAGGCCACAGCAGCCATAGCCATGAATGAACCACTGACATTAGTCCAAGTGTGCCACTGCTGTGAGCAACGCTAGAAACAGCATTGTGATAAGCAGGATTGCGCAGCACAGCTATTAGCTGTGTGGCGCTGATGGCGCCGGTTGAGTCGGTTCCTTGAATCTTGATGGTATATGAGCCGTTGGCGGCATTTATCCATTTGTAGGTGTGGGTTATGTCAGAGTTACTGGTGCTGGCTCTAAGGATTGTTTCAACAGTGCCATCGCCCCAGTCGATTGTAATCGCATAAGGCGAAACACCGCCGGCGATAGCTAGGTTAATAGACAGCTGTTGCCCAACTAGGTGCGTGGAGTATTGATAGTTAGTACTGATAGTGAACTGGCCACCTTGAGCTGATCCAGCCTGGTTGGCTGAAGGGATTTGAGAGATCGATCGTATGTAGAACTTCTGCGCCTTCAGGGTTTTGCCGTCGGGAGTCACCGCCGTTACTTCTACGCTATGCTTGCCGACTGGTATGATCGAAGGCAGCACACACTGCCAGAATCCAACAGCATTGGCCTTAGTACGACACATAACCGGATTAGAGCGTACAGTGACCGTTATATCAGAGTAAGGTGGCGCAATGCCACTAAAGGTTGGACGTTGGGTGGTTAGCTCTTCCTCGGCAGGGTTGTAGGGAACGTTATGGTCAACCTGCATCACTTGAAGATCAACTGCTGCAACTACCGAAGACGTGGCCGCCGATGCGTTGCTAGTACCAGATGTTCCAGAGTTGCCACCTGATTGGCCGCCACCTGAAGTTCCGCCACCAGTCGGCGGATCGTAGTACACCGTTATCCCACCCGAGGAAACAGGTCCAGCATCATCAGTTATATTATAATCTTGAACAGTTAACAGATTGGATCCAGCACTAAGTAGCGTGGATATTTGGAATTCATTGCTATTACACCAGCCAACGCCGACATAAACACTGTTCTGATAGAGTTTGACATAAGAATTATCAGGACAAGATCCCGTAACTGTCAGAGCTTGCGCAGATAAGTGACTGCCATCTAGAGGCGTTACTATCTCCGCTGGATCAGTCAGGGCTGGAGCGGCAACTTTGCCAGTAACGGTATAGCTGTCACCGAAGGCAGCTATAGTCGAGGCGATCAATAGCACGCCAACACATAGTTGGACCATGACGCTGGCCGGATGTAGCGTTAATCGAACGTGCAGTGAGCGCTTCTTGCGCAGGAACGACTTAATGGCCTTTTTTTGAGCCTTGCTCCGCTTATGAGCAGTGTTTTTGGCAGCGAAACGGCCTGTCTTTTTGGCTTTCATTTGAGTAGTTTTTATTTTTTTAGCGGACATCTGTAATTATACAAACATCCATCAGATAAAGCAAAGGTGTAGGAGTAAGCATAAAAAGCTTGAGTATTTCACAGCAGTCGATATAATGAATCTCAAGAGAAAGAATAAGGGAGGGGTACTTCTATGGCTAAGGTAGATATTAAGAGTCCATCTGAGGACGAGAACTTTGACGTAAAGGCTGACGAAGCCGCCGAAGTGGCTGACGCGACGACAGATACATCAACAGGGGACACTAGCACCGAATCAAGCGATGCAGACTCAAGTACTGAAGAGGCGCCCGCTGACGTTAGTTTGAGTCCAGAAGAGCCTGAGACTCCAGCTGAGGCAGAACCAACGCCAACAGAAGAGACACCAGAGGCAGAACCTGCCGCAGAAGAACCTGCTAAGGAAGAAGAACCAGCAGTGGAAGAATCCAAGCCTGATGAGCCTGCTCCACCTGTAGTTGCTGCTGCGCCAGCCCCGCAAGCTAAGAGCAGTGTATCTACGGGTCGACTGGTTTTCGAAGGCATTCTAGTAGTTGCTGTATTAGTTCTTGGTATCTGGGGATGGGGACTCAACTCCGACAATCAGACGCTGAGTAATCAGCTAGCCAAGGCTAACGCCAACCCACAAGCAATCGTTCAGAAGCAGGCTCAGGATGTGATAACTAGAGTTAGTAAGCTGATGCAGCTGCCAGCCAATGAGCAGCCTACGATCGCTAACGTAACCGATGCTGCCGCTGCCAAGAAGCAGTCAGCCTTCTTCAACACCGCAGTTAATGGCGACAAGGTTTTGATGTACGTTAAGGCAGGCGAGGCCATCTTGTATCGCCCTAGCACCAATAAGATCGTCCTAGTCGCTCCACTGACCTTCAACAGTGCTGCAGCTACTACACCAGCTGCCAAGACTAACTAGTCGTCCGACAACTCCTTACGAATATTAAGCACAATCTTGTTGACACGTAAACAATAGCGTGATACTATAGGCAAGATTTCGTAAGAAACATGAGGGTTTTCATTCCGACACAGGAATGGAGGCCCTTTTTGTTTCCCGAGACGCCAATTAAGTAAGGGAGAATTACAATGGCTGGAACTAAAGCAGGTGGCCAAGCGGCTGCAGCAACTAACAAAACTAAGTACGGTCCTGACTTCTACGCCAAGATCGGCGCTAAGGGCGGTAAGCTCGGTAAGACCGGTGGCTTCTTTGCCAACCGTGAACTAGCTCGCGCAGCTGGCGCTAAGGGCGGCCGTATTAGCCGTCGTACTAAGAAGGCTGTCTAAGCTTTCTGCAACCTATGGTTGCTAATTAAGGCCTCCACTTCGGTGGGGGTCTTTTTTTGTTCTACGTTCTTGGTGCTACGGTAGGCGCGCCCAAACCGGCTATTTGTCACTTTCCAAGTGGTGTGGCAATTAAAACAACGATAATGGACAAAGTCTCCCTGTTGAAGACACTTGGTTGAGCAGCTGGGACAGATACTGCGCTTGTGCAGCCAATCCCGATAAGTGTCTAGGCAGTCCTGGATGTGCTCCTCATCAATCTCAATATCGTGCTTCTTGCCTAAGCTTCGAGCTTGTTCCCACGCCGCTAACTCTAGTCTTAGGAGTTCAAAGTCAGCTTTGTAGTTCGCATGTCCGAGCAGGGCATGGCCTGTTTCATGTAGCAATGACCAGCTGGCCTCCTTGCCACGGGCGTTAGACTTGTAGAAGATTTCCTTAGTCTCGGGTGACCAGTAGAACTGTTTGGCAGAAGTAAAAGTCAGCTTAGGGAACTCAGCCTTCAATGCAGCGATAAGCCTATCCATCTTCTAGGACTTGTTTAGCCAAATCATAACAACCATAAAGCACGGCATCGTCAGGACGCTGGGCAGCCAAGACGGCCTTAGGCTGCCTGACAACGGGGTGCAAATTAGCGCCCAAGAAGTCCATAATAGTAACGCTGTAGTTATCGGCCTGCTTACCAGCGCTGCCACCCAGGATAATGACTTCTGGTTGCAGCACCGAGCAGATCGCACCCAAGCCATAGGCGATATTTTCACCTATCTGGCGCCACTCATCAGGGTCAGTTATCTCGAAAGCCTTCTTGTGGAACCGCTCGACGACGCTGCGACCACTGGCGAACTCTTCCCAATGAGTCATTTTACCATCGTAATAAAGGGGCATTTTGCCGAATTCAGTATCCTGAAGGGCGGTCACAATTCGTCCATCTCGGATTAAGGCGCCACCGATACCGGTACTTACGGTGGCAAACAGGACGTTGTTATAGGCGTCTCTTACTAATTGCGCCTCCGACAAGCCAGCCAGCCGCGAGTCGTTCTCGATAATTACATGTGCGCCACCGAGTATCTCTGATATGTCGTCACGAATGTGCTCGTTACGCCAAGGCAGGTTTCCAAGTGCAAAAACAACACCTTTCTCGCGGTCGAGCAGGCCAGGCACGGCCACACAACATCGATAAGAATCCTCAAGTTCTAACAGTTTCAAATTTTCTTCAAGATCTATCAGGAATTGTCGATAATCATCGCTGGTAGGGAATCGATTCTTGTTAATAATCTGGCCATCATCTGATAGCGTCGCCACCAGCGTCTTAGTACCCCCGATATCAATCCCCAAATACATGACTCAAGTTTATCACAAACGAGGATGCTTAACAGATTGACAAACAGGGGTGAATATGCTAGACTGTAAGCAGTTAAATCAAAAACAAAACCCTCACAAATATGCCAGCTCAAGAACTTCAACAGGAACAAGCGCCCCTAACCGACCAAGATCGTCAGATATTGAATCTGATTGAGGCGCAGGATAACCTGCGAAGCTTTAGAGAGGCCGTCGAGACAGTAGACGATACTCATCTGGCTGAGGTGCTGGCAGTTAACTTCATGCGATCACATTATCGCAATGGATCGCCGCCACCGTATGTAGTATTACAAGACGAGCCTCTCTACGACAGAGTTGTGTCCGCCGACCCCGCTGCAATAGACGACCCTACTAGGCGGAGTGTAGTGGAAGGCGTGCAGCAGTTGTTAACGGCCAAAGACTATCGCCGCGCAGTCCATACTAAGAACTTTGAGCAAGACGCCGAACAAAGAATACTGGCCTTTAAGGTGGTGCCTGACATGATCAGGAAATATCCTATAACGGCTACTCTGGCTATTTATAGCGATATCGCACATGAGCTTAATCAGCCCAGCGCAAAGCGTGAAAAAGTCAGAGACACAGCCCAAGAGTTATATATACAAGCTGTCGACGCTTTGGCCGATAAGTGCTCGCAACCAATCGATCCAACAACTCGTTGGCAAACTGAAGATGCGCTAGACCGCCTCGAGCCACTGTATAGGGCGCTTGATTTATTGGAAGGCCAGAGAGTTGCGAGTCAAGACGAACATTTAGCCGAAGCCCAATCTAAGTTGAATCAAGCCAGCCAAAGGATTCTCGCAGAAGATCTTGGATTTCAGGGTGTACAGCTTCAGACGGTCAATGCCGTTCTTTCCCACCATGAGCGCCGTGATGTAATAGTTCGGGATCCCGATAAGTTTAAGTCAATGGCCGAACAAGTCTCTAATCCAGAATTTCAAAGTTTGGTTAATGGCGAAGAATTTCAGGGTCTCGATGGGCTGACTATTAGCTCTAGCTACGACCTAAGGGACTATGTAATACATAGCGTAATCGATAGAAGGCGTAAGGTTGAGCCCGAGTATGACGATACCAGTTCTTATATCGAAGGTCTAAGGCAGGCCTTACAAGATCCTGAGTTTATGGAGCTTATACTTGACCCGTCACGTAACTACACAAGTATTTTGATAGATACTGCTAGCTCCGTCTCTCCAAATGATGCGCTCAAAGATGTCCACGACACCTTCAATGACCCACTTATTGTTGGTATTACCGAGAGGCTAAAGAAATTTGAGAATCCAGATAGTGCAGTAAACGTCCCCATGAAGCAATTTGAAGGTGAAATAGTAAATGAGTTGAGATCTGACAAAAAAAGGTTTACAAGCGTGCTGCATGCCATCGCTGACAATCCAAGGCTCAGTCGCTTAATAGACGAGCCTTCCTCGGCCTTAATGCATTTTGCCACAGCCATTTATCAAAGGACCTATGATCCCAAACAAGTTATACAGGCTGGATCGGGCGTTGTAGCCGATGCTTACGCTCAAGCCTCTAAGCAGACAGAGTGGTCTAGAATTGATCAATATACAGAGCAGATAAGGTCACTATGCAATGATTTACGTACCATTAACCGCGACGATGACGGACACGGTAAGTTGTTCTCCGGATTCTTAGACGACAACCCAGACATGTCAGCTAAGGACCAGTTTAAGTCTGTTAAGTTGTTCAGCGCTCTAGCCACGCTCGGCATAGATAAACCAGATAAGGTCGAATCTCTTGCCCAACTCGAAGCTACCGTTGTAGACGGATTTATAGAAGAATTAATTGGCGAGCGGATTATTCTGTCGGCTAATGAACGAGACAAATTGTTCGAAAGTTTCGGCGATCTGACAGCTCTAATAACCTACACACAACAGTTTATCGATGACCCTGACTACACGACAGCTATAGCAGAGCTGTCTGTAACAGTCGCCGATGGCACCTATGACCAGTGGCGTCGAGGTGACGGTAGCCAGATGGCTATGCAGGAGATGATAGCCAAAGGTTATTTGCCGCAGGGTTTGACACATGATCAATACGAAGAATGGATAGCCGACCGCAAAAGCAGTTCGCGCACGGAGCTTGTCAGTTCAGCAAAAGATACCGCAAAAGATATCAGGGGGGTTCTCGAACACGCCGCCACAGAGTTTAATGATTTTTTGCCAGAATATGCTGAATATGGCACGGACTTGAGTGGCATAGACGTAATAGCAGAGCGACGTAACAAGCTTGGGCAATTGCTCGGTGCTATTAATAAAGTCGCCAAAGCTGGTGAAGAAGCTTTGGCGCCCAATGAACTGTTCGCGGTCGTCGAGCGAATCAACGCCATACCAGATCTCGATGAGAACCCAGATGTCATACAAGCTCTAGACATGTTAGAAAACGGTGTTCTGCCCAAAGATCTGCGAGAGCAACTCACGCAAAGACGCCAGCAACTTGAGCACAAGAGACTACTGATAAGATTGGCCAATATATCGCCTGAAGAGGTTGCCGAGGGCGCTTTTCTTAAGGGTGACGGTAGTGACGGCACGGCCAAAATTCAGGACAAAATTCTTGATGTGCTTGAGGACATGGCAGACAATTTGCCCGAGGAATTGAGATTTATAGCAGACTCCGCAATAGTATTTATGAGGGGTTATGAAGACTCCACTACGCACGTCGAAGAACTAACTGTCGAAGACACAATCGACCCCAAAGTTACGCTGGAGATAGGCGCCACACCGCAGAATACCTGCCAACATTATGACACCGGGATATATAACCAGGGTTTGATTGGTTATTTTGGTCCCGAGGTAAAGATCCTGATAGTCAGAAACTCCAGTGGTGGTATAGTCTCGCGATCTATAACGAGGTTGATGCAAGATGAGAATGGCCAGCCAGTTCTCTACGCCGAGCCTATCTATAGCGCCATATCGGGACATCAAGTTACGGCCATGCTGAATGATCACATAAAGCAAAAAGCTGAAGCAATGGGTGTTGAGATCAGGGGCAGCTTGGGTGACGGCAAAAGCGAGCCGAAGGAACTAACGGTACGCAGCCTAAAAATGCCTGCCACGTATAGTGACGGGGCGGGCGTAAGCATTAATAAGGCTTCATTAAGAATCGCCTCCTAACCCCTTTACTTAATCTGTTAGCTCAGATATAATACAAGCAATCTTAAGTCATCAAACTAACTGGTACTAAGTGAAAAACGGAAGTTCGAGCCCAAGAGCCGCTGTTTGAGACTGAGAAATACACTTACAAGGAGGCATGCAGAAACATGTCAGAAGCACTAACAATGGATCAGCTGCTAGCTAGCAGCGATATTAGCGGATTAACCCTAGGCGAAGTCGTCGAAGGTGTAGTTACCGCAATCAAGAAGAACGAGGTCTGGATAGACCTTGGCGCGAGAGGCGTCGGTGTAGTAATGCGCCGCGAGATCGGCTACGGCCAACAATTAGAAGAAGGTCAGACAGTCACCGTCAGTGTGATTGACCCCGAGATGGACGAGGGCCATGCCTTGCTTAGCATGAAGCGTGCCGTCAAAGACCGAGGTTGGGATGAGCTACAACGAGTCCACGAAGCCAACGAAATCGTCGAGATCGTACCTTATGACGCCAACCGTGGCGGTCTATTGGTCGAACTAGAAGGTATCCGTGGCTTCCTACCCGTCTCACAGCTGGCTGCAGGCCACTATCCACGCGTTAGCGGTGCTGATAAGGACGAAATCCTACAGAAGCTCCACGCGCTTACCAACAAGCCTCTACGTGTCCGTGTGCTCGACGTGAGTCGCAAGGACAACAAGCTTATCTTCTCCGAGAAGGAAGCTGTCAAAGATGACATGCAAGCCCGTTTCAGTGAACTTAAGGTTGGTGATGCTGTCGAAGGTATGGTTACCGGTGTAATCGACTTCGGTGCATTCGTTAACGTTGATGGTATCGAAGGTCTAGTTCACATTTCTGAGATCTCTTGGGAGCGTGTCGACAATCCTCGCAACTACGTTAAGGTCGGCGAAACTGTTAAGGCCAAGATCATTGGCATCGACAAGGACCGCCTCAGCCTTAGCATCAAGCAAATGAGCGAGGATCCATGGCTAGAGCAGGTTAAGGCCTTCAAGGTCGGCGATGTCGTAGAAGGCAAAGTCACCCGCATTACGCCTTTCGGTGCTTTCGTACAGATCAGCCCTAGTGTTGAAGCCCTAGTTCACGTGAGTGAAATGAGCGACGACGAAGCGGTTGACCCTGAGAAGCTTTTCCAATTGAACGAGAAGAAGCAATTCAAAGTTCTAGATATAGACACCGAGAACCGCAAGATTGCCCTAAGCCTCAAAGAGGCCAAGGCTAAGAAGCCTGCAAAAGCTAAGCCAGCCGCCGACAAATAGCATGTGTACTTAAGATAAGCGGCCATCCGGCCAGAAAGGAATCGACATCATGGCAGAAGACAAGACCACAGAGGCCCCAACCACCACAATCGAAATCGAAGACATGATCACCGTCGGAACCTTGGCCGAGCGCTTATCTATCCCTGTTTCACGCCTAATTGGCGAGTTGATGAAGAATGGCGTTATGGCCACTGTCAACGAGCGCATCGATTTCGATACGGCTCAAATCATCGTTGAAGAGCTAGGCCTAGAGCTTAAGCTAGCCAAGATGGCCGCTCCAGAGACAGTAGTCACCAAGCGCGAGAAGCCCGTTAATAGTGCCAACGCCGTAGATCGAGCACCAGTTGTCGCCGTTATGGGTCACGTTGATCACGGCAAAACCAGTCTACTAGACGCTATTCGTGGTGCAGATGTAGTTAAGGGCGAAGCCGGTGGTATCACCCAGCACATTTCGGCCTATCAGATCGTCCACAAGGATCGTCCAATAACTTTCCTAGATACTCCAGGCCACGAAGCCTTTGCGGCTATTCGTGAGCACGGTGCGCATCTAACAGATATAGTTATCATTGTTGTGGCTGCCGATGACGGTGTTAAGCCGCAGACCATCGAAGCCATCAGATTTGCCAAGAAGGCGGGCGTTAAAATCATCGTGGCCATCAACAAGATGGACAAGGAAGGTGCTGATGTTAACCGTATCAAGCAGCAACTATCCGAGCAGGATCTACTGATCGAAGAGTGGGGTGGCGACATTGTGGTCCAGCCTGTCTCAGCCAAGACCAAGGCTGGCATTCCAGAGCTTCTAGACATGATACTACTCGTAACAGATGTAGAAGAGCTCAAGGCCGACACTGACGTAACAGCTCGTGGTCTGATTATCGAAGCTCACGTCGAGCAGGGCAGAGGCCCGGTCGCTCACGCTCTAATTGAAGCAGGCACACTTAAGCCAACCGATTTCATCGTCGCTGGTGGCAGCTATGCTAAGATCCGCAACCTAGAAACCACCGAAGGCAAGTCTCTCAAGGCAGCCACCCCTTCAATGCCAGTTACGATTACTGGTTTCAAGACTTTGCCAGAGTTCGGTGATAAATTCACAGTTGTTAAGAACGAGAAGGAAGCCCGCACTCTATCCGCTCAAACAGCCAGCGACAACCAAGCCTCAGGCGGTCACCTCGACATCGGCAGCAGCGAACTGATAAGACTGATCAACCGCGACAATGCCATGGAAGAGCTGAACATTATCATCAAAGCCGATGTTCAGGGCTCTCTGACCTCAGTTATCGACAGCCTCAAGGCCATGGACACTGACGAAGTTTCAGTCCGTGTCGTCGGCGCCGGTATCGGGCCAGTTGGCGAGAACGACCTACACCTAGCGCACACCAGTAATGCGATTGTTTATGGCTTCAACGTTGATCTACCAACCAGTAGCCGCCAACAGGCTAGCCGTGACAAGATTAGTATCCGCCTCTACAAGGTTATCTACGAACTGATCGATGATGTGAAGCTCGAGCTATCCAAGCTTCTCAAGCCAGAAATCGTCGAAACAGAACTTGGCCGCCTAGTAGTCAAGGGCATCTTCAACACCACCAAGACCGAAGTTATCTGCGGTGGCGAATGTACCAAGGGCAAACTAACTTCTCCAGCTCTAGCTCGCGTAACCCGCGGCGAAGAAGACCTAGGCGAAGTTGAAGTCACCGGCCTGAAGCGTGGCCCAGCCGAAGCTAAGGAAATCATCGAAGGTGAAATGTGTGGCATGAGCCTCAAGACTACCAAGAAGCTAGATCTCCAAGAAGGTGATCGTATTGAGCTATTCACTCGCAAGGCCATCGAGCGCAAACTGTAAGACATCAATTATGGCCTCACCAGAGAACCCAAGTCCAGACACAATGCCCATCGTGCCCTACAAGGCAGACCCGAATACCGACGAGGCAATAGCTGCTGAACGCGATTTGCTAGATGCAATACAAGCCTTTTACTCTCAGGTATTAGAGGATAATGGAATAGCCGAAGAAGTCAGGCAAGTCTTGCGTGCTGAACATCTAGAGACAGAAGCGGTCTTTGAGGAGGAGAATCCAATGTATGTCGGATTATTTGAGCCAAAGTTCGAAAGTTCCGATGGCGAACCAGCAACGATGACATTATGTCTTGTCCCGACTACAGTTCCTAATCAGGAGGAGGCCATCATGGTGCCAGCAGTCAAGCTTGTAACTCACGAGCCTACACTTGATGGTCTACCCTCGGAAGATTATAGAATGCCCACATCTCAAGGTGGTGTAGTTAGGCTTCTGGAGCCTGACAAGAATGGTGACCTTAAGCCTGCTGCTGGGTTTACAGAGTCACACCTTGATGCGGCTCACGCCATATTACAAGATATAGATCGCTGTCGAGAAGCTAACTCTGTATGGGTGTCCGAACTTGATGTGGCGGTCTTGCCTCATCTTAAGGAAGACCTCTCAGGCATAAGATGATACAATTTTATAAGAGGAATACATAACGATGTTGAAGATAGATAACAACCTACTAGTAGAAATCGGACTTGGCGGTTTGCCAGATGCCGAGAAGAGCAGCTTCCTTAAGCACGTTTATGAAACACTTGAGATGCGCGTCGGTGTGCGACTAGCCGATCAGATGAGCAATGAGCAACTTGATGAGTTCGAACGTTACTTCGAAGCCAAGGATGACGCCGGTGCGTTCAAGTGGTTAGAGACCAACTTCCCGAACTATAAGGATATCGTTCAAGAAGAGTTTGATAAGTTAAAGGGCGAAGTAGCCCAGACAGCGCCTCAGATCTTGGCTGCTAGCCAAGCTGCTCACGCAGGCCAACCTGTTGCTGCCGCAGCAACGCAGGCACCTACTCAAGCACAAGCAGTAGCCCAGCCAGCCCCTCAGCCAGTTGCAAATCAGCCCGTCCAGCCAGTTCAACCACCTTACGCTGAACCACCAATGCAACCTGTTACGCCACCTACGCAGCCACAGTACCCATCAGAGCAACCACCCGCTGGGCCTGCTTAAGCCGCCGCACTTTAGATTCTAACTAAGCCGCTGCTTGAGCAGATTCTTGTTCGGCTTCTTCTGCTTCTAAGCGGTGACGCTGTTCAATATTGTCGTCAGGGCCTTGTAGACTTGCGGCAACACCGCGGAAAGCACCCTCTAGTTTTTCAGGGTCGTCATCTGAATATTTGGCTAGTATCCGAGCAATTTTCTCAGCAGCACCTTCACCCGGGAAAGCGTATCCCTGTTCCTGTCTTGGTTCAACCGATGTAGCGGTTGAACTGGCGATTACTTCATCTTCACCATCTATATCGGTCACTAAACGTGTGATAGTCTCTGCTTCTGAGTCACGAACATGGTCCGTTACCAAACTTAACCAGTCACCGTCAAACTTAACAAATCTTCGTTCTGCCTCTGGACCACTGGTTTGGGCGGCAGCTAGTACGTCTGGGTACTTTTCTGACCATTCACTTGCTTGCTCTTCAGCGCCAGTGTCTGGGTTGTATGCCGCATCTAACTCTGGATCGAAGAAGACGTCTTTTTCACCTTCGAAATGTTCACCCACAGGATAAACACCTGCAGTTATGTGTATTTCTTTTTGTGGTTCGGGGCTATTCCCCGTAGTAATTGTCATTTCTTAACCCCTTTGTGTTGGTTTTATGACTTTGTTATTAATTGTTTACTCGAAGCCGTCTTATTTAGCTTCTTTACACCTAAGCATCATTGTACACCCCCATGTCAACACCCTAGTGGTTAGTCGGTTTACGCTGTTACTGGCTGGGCGACTACTTCTGTGGCTGGTTTGATCACACCATCCCAGACAGCTCTGAATGCTGAGCGTACTTCTTCATGGATCATTCCGTGTGAGCTGCTGGTGCTGTTTGCTACTTTGACATGTTTTTTTGCTGAGTCAGAGAATTCAATCACGCTGTGTGGTTCACCAGAAACAGTTGCAAAAAGCGCTTGGTCGTCATCGCCAAGTTTGGCTACAAGCTCAAATTCTACTATTGCTGCCTCTCCAACGTAAGTTCTCGCAGGTAAGCCATCGAAGAGCCGCTCGCGAATAGCAACCTTAATACCTTTATCCAGCTCAACAAATGGGGTTTGTGCATATTGAAGTTCTTCGCCGTCGACAGTTTCGGTGTAGACTGATCTAACGTCGCGGAAAGCAGGGTGAGCCATGACAGTAACCCCAGCTTGATAGGTCTGAGCACACACACCTTCGTAAAAGTTCTCTCGAGCCTCCTTTTCGCCCAGAGCTCCGTTAACAAATCTAGTAACACCTTCGTAGTCAGTCATCAGTGATCCCCTTAATTTATATAAGAGTATCCGCCACTTATTATTGTCATGCAAGCATGAGCGACTTATTTGTTTTCTAGGCTGTGGCCGCGTAGGAAGGCTTCGGCGGACATTTCTTTTTTGCCTGCGGGCACAAGACGGTCAATAATAAGTGTTCCTTCAGAGGTGTGAACGCCTAGTTGGTTGTCTGCTTGCCAGAGCTGGCCAGCTTGGCCTGGGGTGTCTTCGACATGAGCTTTGCTGATTATTACATCTGTTGAACCGAGCTTGGTTCGGCTGCGGGGCCAACCCGTGAAAGCGCGGATTTCGCGCTCTAGCTGGACTGCAGACTTGGCGAAGTCCAGGATACTGTCTTGCTTGGTTAGCTTGCGGGAATAGGTCGGTTCAGAGCTAGCAGCCATTGTTTGGTCTTGGGGAGCGGGGTCAATCGAGCCTGCTATATATAAGGGCAAAATTTGTTTCAAGGTGGCGTTGCTCAGTTCAATAAGTTGTTCGGTTAACTCTGGTGTGGTGATATCATCAGGCAAATCGTAGGGGGCTTGGGCAAGCAGTGGACCTTCGTCTAAGTTCTCTTCTATTAACATTAGACTGACGCCGGTTTGCTTCTGGCCGCTAAGGATGCTGAATGTTATCGGGTCGGCGCCGCGCCACTCTGGTAACAGGCTGAAATGGCTATTAACTATTCCTAAAGGAAAG
This sequence comes from Patescibacteria group bacterium, assembly GCA_038064395.1. Classification (GTDB taxonomy): domain Bacteria; phylum Patescibacteriota; class Saccharimonadia; order Saccharimonadales; family UBA4665; genus JBBTTE01. The sequence continues at coordinate 14,031 of JBBTTE010000004.1, forward strand.
TACTCGATTACTGCTTGCGGAATGATAATGCCGTAATCAATCACAACGCCGAGCCGACTGGTAGCTGGCTTGGTTGCGAACAGATCTAACAGGTCTTGCTTATCAGATGTTTCGTAGACTTTGAGCCCTAGCTTGTCGGCTAGCTTGAGTACGGGGAAGTCTTCCTTGTGGTGCGGTGGTTGTGGCTTGGTGACCACAGCTTCTATTTCGAAGTTTTCAACTAATAATGCTAAGGATTCGGCGGCAACCGGCCCACTACCAAAGAATAGGATTTTGTTCGACATCGGTCTTATAGTCCAATTCCTTTAGTTTGCCGTCGTCATCTAGTCTATAGAAGGCTTCTGGACTGTCCTTGATATGGTCGATGAAGACTATGCCGTTACAGTGGTCAATCTCGTGCTGGAAGATGCGAGCTAGGAAGTCCTCAGCAGTTACGCGGAACTCTTTGCCGTTGAGATCCAGGGCTTTGACTCTCACCTTAGTGTGTCGGGGGACTTTGCCGTAGATATTCGGGACGCTTAAGCAGCCCTCGAAGTCTTCCTTGATTTCACCCTCGAATTTGGCGATCTCAGGATTGATAAAAACTGTGAATACGTGGTCTTCCTTGTTGTCATAATTATTACGAACTACCACGACTTTGTACAGTCTGTCGATCTGTACAGCGGCTAGAGCAACGCCGACTTCGTGATCGCGACTTTCGTCCCAATCGATCGTAGCGTCTTTCATATCCTGGACTAATTGCTTAATCTCATCTGTTACGATGCCAACACGCTTAGACTTTTGTCTTAGGTGCGGGTTGGGTAGGGCAATAATATCGTCTTTGGTCATTGTCCATGCAGTATAGCAGGGGTGGTTAATGCTTCAAAGAGCCTAATAAGGCCTAGGTTTTGCGTCGTAGGCAGGTGACCATATAAGATCGCTAGCGATTCCCTATAAACTTTATATGGATCTTATAGGGAATTTATATGGTCACCAGACTAACCCAACAAGAACCATGCAATTATTGTTGGGTAGACAAATCAACAACAGCGCCGCCAGAGCATCATTTTAAATAGACGTCCATTGACTTTATTGCAATAAATGGTATATAATATAAAAATGTCTCATAGCCAAAATAACCAAGAAGAAAACACTTGGGTCATACCTGATTATGATCCATGGCTTGAGTTGCAAATAGCTGAGTTTCAAGAAGCAGAGGAGCAAAAACCTCAAGAAGTACAACAGTCATCGCCAGAAACGAAGCATATAAGTGCTGTGTGGTTTTCGCTCGGATGTGTGGCTTTGATCGCTGGAACTATTGCACTAGCACCAAAAGTAATTCAAGTTTTCTCCCATCATGATAAGCCCGCACCACCTCAAGACGAGGTGGCGATAGACAATCAACTCAACCGCAAATATCTCAGACCAAGACTAATGAGTTCAGCCCGTAAGGTTGTGAAGTTTGCAGCTAAGCACCCAGAAGTAAGTAACAAATACCTGAGCGAAGATACAGTTACAACCGTAATTGCGGGACAGTCTGATGGTGATATGGGCAAAATCCGACTTGTGACAGAGCGACACGGTGATAGCCGTAGAGTAGAGGCCAGCTCAGCACTATCTTTGGGAGTAGTTCACAAGAGTGATGATGGAGCCGGTAATCGGCTGTTTGAATCTGTCTTAGTGGCCGCACCATCTGGTGAAGCTAATATGTGGCTGGCGCAGGAGCGTACGAGCTACGCATCGTCTGGCAATAGACCTTTGAATGATCAACGCAGCTCTACCGGTGGCGAAAGTTCGCTAATTGCTGCTGACACCAAGTCCATATTGGACGATGCCATGTTTGCCATAGAATTTGACCCCAAGTTATCTAGAGTAGATCCATAGGATCAAGATCATAAGACCAGTTGGCTGGCAGGTTGGTCACAATCTTCAACAGTTCGGAACGCTCACGGGCTTTGATTACTAGTTGCCACTGATACTTGTTCTGGAAGCGTTCGTAGAATGAGGGTGCAGGGCCTTCGACGCGGACGTGATAGCCAGCGGTTTCTATCTCTGAACGAAGCTTGTTAGCGGCGGATTCAGCGCTCTTGATAGTAGCCCGTCGAGCAGTTAACTTAAGAAGATAACAGAATGGTGGGAACATGAATTGCTGCCGCTCGGCTAATTCTCGAGAGTAGAAGTTGCGGTAATCACCACTGAGAGCGTCCTTCAGCACTGGATGATCTGGATGATAAGTCTGAATCACAGCCCGACCAGCTACATGACCACGACCAATTCTGCCCAACACCTGTGAAATCAGCTGGAAGGTTCGTTCCTGAGCCGAAAAGTCAGGCATGTATAGACTGGTATCAGCCAGCACAACTCCGAGCGTGCTCAAGCGGGGTAGGTCGAGGCCTTTGGCAAGTAGCTGGGTGCCAACCAGAATATCAACTTCGCCGTTACGGACAGCTTCGAAGTGCTGCTCGAAGCGTTCAGCCTTGGTGTTGTCGGTGTCGAAGCGAGCAATCCTAGCATGTGGGAAGAGTCGCTGAACATCGTCGACAATGGCCTTGGTGCCTGCCGTCTTGAATATGACATCAGGGTGCTTACACGAAGGGCAGGTTGAGGGCGTACTAGCGTGATAGCTACAGCTGTGACAGCGCAACTGATGATTGTCGCCGTGGTAAGTCAGTGGCACATCACAGTTGGGGCAACTTGCTTGCCAGCCACAGTTCTGGCACATAACCAGACGGGCTGTTCCGCGCCGATTAAGGTATAAGAGGCTTTGTTCGCCTCTGTTAAGTGCGCCTTCGACGGCTTGAGCCAGAGGCGTGCTTATATAAGACGAACGGCTGAATAGGCTATGATCTTTGCGGTCAACGATAACTACTTCTGTGGCAGCATGGGAGTGTTCTTGGGCTAACTTAGTTAGTTCGATGATTGGTTTCTTCTTCTGCTTGGCCAGATAGTAGTCGCTAATACTAGGCGTGGCTGAGCCTAGCACCAGAGTGGCACGGGTTATCCCTGACAAGTAGGCGGCCACGCGACCAGTCTGATATTGTGGTGCTTGTTCTTGCTTGTATGCTCCTTCGTGAGCCTCATCGAGGATTATCAAGCCGAGCTTAGAGACAGGGCTAAACAGAGCAGAACGAGGCCCGATTATGATTACTGGCTCTTTGGCACGCAGGCTATCAAGCCAAGCTCGTTGCCGCTCGGCTGGTGCTTGTTGGGAGTGCATCACGATAACCCTTGAGCCAAACACGGAGCGGAAGCTATCAGCTAGCTGTGAAGTTAGACTAATCTCGGGTGTCAGAATAATGGCTGATTTGCCATCGGCAATAGTGCGAGCAGTCAGTTCTATGTATAGACGAGTTTTGCCACTGCCCGTGGTGCCGTGCAGTAGGTAACTGTCACGCTCAGTCATAGCTTCAAGCGCTGCTTGCTGTTGTACTGTAAGTGATGGCAAATCGCTTAAGTTTGGCTCGGGCAACTTGGCGAAGGCCGCCAAAGCCAGAGATTTTTCGCTGAAGCTAGCCGGCAATAGCTGCTGAGTCATTAGTCCCAAAGGCGCTGGATAATATGACATAAGCCATTGCGCCAACCGCAGCAGATGGGCTGGCACCGGCGGCAAATCGTAGACGCGCGAGACAGGCTTGATCTGGAAGCGCGGCTTAGTGGTTGGGCCGCTGACAACGCCAATAACAGGGGTATTTTGCAGTTCTACTTCTACAATCGTGCCCGTAGCAAGACGCTCGGAAGAGGCATAAGTCAGCGGCTCTTTGCCATGGTAGCGGCTACTCCTGACCCATACGAAGTAATAATTCATATATATAAGTATAGGCTATAAAAAAACTAAATTTGTGTCTTGCCAAACCCTCGGACGGCGACTATACTAAATTATAACGTTGTTCTGATAACAATAAGAGCCATAAAGAGGAAACGAGAATGTTAGACGTTTTTATCACATCTAGGGTGCGCCGCAAGATCATAGTTATCTATGCCAAGTACCCTGACTTCAAGACTCACGTTCGTGGCCTCGCCAAGCTTATTAAGGAAGACGCAGGCAACATTCAGCGCGAACTCAAGCGCCTAGAGAAGGTCGGCTTTCTAACCAGCGAACGACAGGGCAACACCAAGGTCTACTCGACTAACAAGCAGTTCCCGATCTTCCGCGAACTCCAGAGCATCGTACTTAAGTCACAGCGTTCCACCCAGCAGAAGCGCGTCACTGGCTAGACAAAACTAGATATTTGTGATACAATTTATGCATGTCAAACGTTGCATTAAGTAGCGCAAACCAAAACACCACCCAAACAAACTTCACCCAGTTAGATATTGGTGGTGGCCCTGATGCTGATCCAAACTTAACAGACACCGAATACTATAAGGATCAACTTGGTCGTGCCCATTCTGTGCTCTTAGCTAAGTCCAACCCTGACGGGAGCTATATAGTCTTTGACCCAGTGTTAGAAATGGAAGCTGCCAAACAAGTTGAAGCAGATACCCCTAACGTAGCGTTCATTAAAGGTCAGGTGGACAAAGACCATAGACTACCCTTTAACGACGACTCCATGGATATTATAGAGGTAAATCATTTAGTATCGCCGTTGATGATGGAGGCTAATATAAGGCCCGAGGTGGAAAAAAGAGAAGCGACAATAGAAGAAAAACGTGCAGAATTTGAGCATGAGTGGTTGTCGCCAGACGAAGTTCAAGAGAGGCTGAGACCGTACAGCCAAGCAGTAAACGACTTTGTTAATAGTAAGCCTAAGCAGCTGTTTGAAGAAGGTATAGCTGAAGATTTCCAAGACTACCTTGCGGTTGTTGAAGAGGCTGCTAGAGTTTTGAAGCCTAACGGCAAGCTAGTGCTAGGCGAAAAGTGGTCCAGGATAAAACCCATTGTACGGATTATTAGTAAGGATGATCGATTGCAGTGCGATGGTGAAATAATGGATAAGCTAGGACTGGAGTTCTTTAGCCTAACGGATAACGACGACCCTCATAGGTCAGGATATGCTAATTCGGCAGCTGGTATGAGAGATTTTAGAATTGAGTCGGGCGACATGTCGGGCGCGGAAGAGATGAGACCAGTTATCCTAACATTGCAGAAACGCACCTCTGGCTAGACGCAATATATTTTTGACCAAATCTCAAAAAGACGTTATAATACTTATTAATTATGAGTGAAGTTACTGTCAGTTCTAATGATTTTACAATAGCAGCCCAAGATGGAGCTATTGAGATCCAAGTTACTCACACGCCTGGAGAAATGCATCGAGTCGAGATAGAAGAGCACTGGCCTGAGGGGATGAACCAGTGGGATGTTAGAGCCGCTATTACTGAGGAACACGATGAGGGCTGGGGTTTTGAAGAACAGGACTATAACAGACGCTTCTGGCTTGGCAATGTGGCGCCAACCAACTCTGTGGCTAATTTTGCCAGCCCCCTGAGATTCGAAGGAGTTATCCGTGGCTTGGGTTATATTGCACAAACTGAATCACACAGTGAAGACGGACAGATTGTCACAACAGAGACCTTCGTGTATCCGTCAGCAGAACGTGTTAATAGTTTTGTGACAGAAGCTTTGGGAGATCGACAGGATGAGCGACTTACCCTAGTTGAGTACCAAGGTGGTCACTACACTGCAGAAGAATTTATCAGAGCATTTGTAGAAAAGGGACACATTCTAATGGCTTCCGATATGCCACATCAGATGCACGATTTGGGCGATCACGCCTTGGGTTGGGTTGGAATGGATCCGGCATTAGCAGCACATATGAGAGAAATCTTGTCGCACTATGTTGCAAGGACGGACGCCGAGAAAGCATTGCCATTGCCCGAGCATGAAAAAGGTTTCGATGACAAAGAAGTCAAAGATTTCTTTGTGCCCTCAAGTCTTATACTTACGGCTGCTTCGCACAACATGGATATCTTCAGCGATGAGCTGTCTACCTTTGTCTTCTTCGATGAAATTGCCCAGTTTGAATATCCCAGTAACATGGATAAAACAGCAATAGTAGAGAGGATGATGAAAAGAAAGCTGTTGGACACGGGGGCTTACTTTGCGCAATTACGTGGTAGCCGACCACCAGACTTAACACTTGCTGACCTGTCTAGCTTTAGCCTGCGTGATTCGGCAGTCGTGACATTGGATAGATATCAGAGAGCACACGAAGCTGGGCTCGAAATGGCAGCTTAATACGAAACGCTTGCCAATTTAACCCCTGTTTGATACAATATTGACCAATGATACAAGTAACCCGCAAAGATTCTAAGGAATCGACAGAGAACTTACTACGACGCTTTAACCGTAAGGTACAGCAGTCTGGTGCTATCGCTGTAGCCAAGAACAACCAGTTCTTCCAGAAGGACATTAGTAAGGTTGAACGCCGTCGCAAAGCGATTATTCGTCAAGAGCGCAAGGCTATTAAGCTCAAGAAAATCAAACTCGGACTTCGTTAAGACCCCATGCTTGAGCAGCAAATCGAGCAGGATATCAAGACTGCCCAGTTAGCAGGTGAAACTCACAAGCTAACGACTCTTCGAGGCATCAAGGCCGTCTTATTAAACGTGAAGGTAGCCACTGGCAAGCGTGACAGCGGCTTAACAGATGAAGAAGTGCTTCAGCAGCTAACTAAGCAGGTTAAGCAGCGCCAAGAATCTGCCGAAATGTATGTCCAAGGCGGCGACCAAGTACGAGCTGACAAGGAACTGGAAGAGAAGGCCATCCTCGAAGCCTACCTACCGGAGCAACTTAACGAAGAAGACATTGCCAAGCTAATCGATGCTGCCATCGCCGAGACTGGTGCTACTGGCCTCGCCGACATGGGCAAGGTTATCGGCAAAGTTAAGGGTCAAGCTGGCGCAACTGCCGATGGTTCAATTATCGCGAGGCTAACTAAGGAGAAACTCCAGTGATTCTATTAATGGGTATTGCAGGTAGTGGCAAAGGTACACAAGGCAAAATGCTGGCCGACCAGCACGGCTTCCATCTAATTTCTATGGGTGATGTTCTAAGAATGTACGTTACTGGCCGTCAACGCGAGCGAATGCTAGCCGGTGAGCTACTGGATGATAAGGAAATCATTGTTATCGTTGACCAAGTTATTAAGTCTATACCTGACGGCGAGCAGATCTTGTTAGATGGTTTCCCGCGAACTTTGCCTCAAGCTGAGTGGCTACTTGGACAGGTCAAGGAAGGTCGCTTTGATCTCAACAAAGCCTTCCACTTAGTAGCCTCCCGCGAAGCTGTCAAAGAACGACTAGTTAGCCGTGCTCGAATTGACGACAAAGAAGCTGCTATCGAAGCCCGCTTCGATGAATACGAACGTTCAACAGCACCAATTCTAGACTGGCTAGACAATAACGGTGTTGAAGTCATCAATATTGATGCTATTCGTCCAGTAGAAGCAGTCAACCAAGACATTCTCAGTCACCTTAAGGACTAAGCAGACTATGGTAACTCAAGTCAAAACTGCCAAAGAAATCGCAGCAATGCGTGAGAGTGGTCGCATGCTGGCAACTGTTCTGCAGCATCTCAAAGCTCAGCTTGAAGTCGGTATGTCGACCAAACAGCTGGCTGATATGGCGGCCGAAGAACTCAAGCGATTGGGCGGCGAGCCGGCTTTCTTAGGTTATCAAGGCTTCACAGATGTGATTTGTATATCTGTTAATGACGAAGTTGTTCATGGCATTCCGCGCAGCGACAAGATTATCAATGAAGGCGACATTGTCGGTATGGATTTCGGCGTAACATACAAAGGTATGATCACTGATGCTGCCATCAGCGTAATTGCGGGCACGGCTAAGGACAAACGGCACATACAGCTTCTGCGAGATACCGAAAACGCCCTAGCTGTCGGCATCAGCACGCTTCACGACCAAGTTCGCACTGGCGACATAGGGTCAGCCATTGAAGCTTCTCTCAAGAAAAAGCCCTACGGCATAGTCAAAGATCTAGTCGGTCATGGCGTTGGCCACCAAGTTCACGAAGATCCTAATATACCCAATTACGGCCGTGCCAACACCGGTCCATGGCTGTCCAAGGGCATGACAATCGCCATCGAACCAATGGTAACTCTAGGCACTGACAAGGTCTATGTAGCCAACGATGGCTGGACAATCTTAACTGCTGATGGCTCATGGTCGGCTCACTTCGAGCACTCCATTCTTATTACCGAAGACGGTGCTGAGATACTAACTAAGGTTTAAATCACCCTAGGTACGCTTGCTCTGCATGAAGCAATAGCGCTATACTGATGCCCAGATGAACGGCTCTAATCCAGAATATTTCGTAGGTCTCGATGTCGGCACTAGCAAGATCCGTTGCGTTGTCGGTACATTTGATCCAAACGGAACTAACAAACCCTCTATAATCGGTCACGGTCAAGCGCCCAATCAAGGTATGCGCCGTGGTGCGGTAGTTCACGTCGATGATGTCGCCGATGCTATTATTCACGCTGTAACAGAGGCCGAGCGCATTTCAGGCAAGAGCATTAAGCAGGCCACAGTTAATGTTAATGGCTCACATGTCGGCGGCATTAATTCCGAGGGTGTGATTGCAATCTCGGCGGCCAACCGCGAGATTACCGTAGAAGACCGTCAGCGCGTCGAAGAAGCTGCAACTATAGTTAGTCTTCCGCCCAACAGAGAGATCATCCAGTTCTTTGCTAAGAACTACAGCTTGGACGGACAGCGTAACATCAAGGATCCCGTAGGAATGCACGGGGTACGTCTCGAAGTCGATGCTCACATCGTGACGGCCGCTTCACCGAACCTGCGCAACCTCGATATGGCGCTCCAGAAGGCCGACATTGCCATAACTCACCACACGGTATCTGGGCTCGCGGCCGCCGAAGCCGTCTTATCACGTCAGCAGAAAGAAGCAGGAACAGCCCTGATAGACATCGGTGCAGGTACAACTAACCTGATTGTCTTCGAAGATGGCGAAGTCCAGCACGTAGCTGTTCTGCCAATTGGTGGTCAACACATTACCAACGACCTAGCAATTGGACTCCGAACCGATCTTGATATAGCCGAAGCCATCAAGCTGGAGCACGCCGACCTCCGAGAGGGCAGCAAGAAGATCAATGTCATGGTCAGGATCGGCAACAAGAACCACAATTTCTCATTCGACCAGATATCAATGATCGTCGAAGCCCGTGCCGAGGAACTATTAGAATACGTCGACAAAGAACTCCAGCGAATCAAGCGCTCTCGCAAACTCCCCGGCGGAATCGTCATCACCGGCGGCACTTCCAAGCTACCTGGGCTAGATGAACTAGCCCGCGAGAAGATGCAATTGCCAGCTCGCATCGGCAAACTCCACAATATTGGCGGTCTTGTCGACACAGTAGAGGACCCAGGCTTCACGACAGTTGTTGGTCTGATGCTGCTCGACATGCTCCTACTACCAAGTTTGCCACCAGAAACTGGCCGTGGTGGCCAGCAGGCCAAGGCACTTCTTGGCTCGGTTTTTGCCCGCTTCAAGGGCTAAACAGGCTTCGAACACAAAAGTACTTACGTTTGTTCACAAAATAGGGGATAGCTAGGCATGGTGCTTTTTGCAAGAAAACACCCCGAGCAAATTTGTTGAACTTTCAGAGGCGCTAGCGTATACTACGACGTATATAAAGGTAGCTTTTTCTAGAGAATAAAGGGGTTTTATGTCAGAAGTAGTTCAGCCAGCAATCGAGACTTTCGCACAAATCAAGGTTATCGGTGTCGGTGGCGCTGGTGGCGCAGCTATCAACCGCATGGTTGACGCAGGTATCGAGAACGTCGAGTTCATCGCTATTAATACTGATGCTCAAGCCCTTCATCACTCCAAGGCTAACAAGAAGATACACATTGGTAAGGACGCCACTCGTGGTCTAGGTGCTGGTGCCGACCCAACTGTTGGCGAGCAAGCTGCCGTTGAGTCACGAGAAGAGATCAAGCAAGCTATTGAGGGCGCCGACATGGTGTTCGTAACTATCGGTGCTGGAGGTGGTACTGGTAGTGGCGGTGGTCACATTGTGGCCGAAGTCGCTAACGAGCTTGGAATCCTGGTTGTCGGGTTCGCTACTAAGCCTTTTGCCTTCGAAGGTGAGAAGCGTCGCAAGAACGCTGAACTGGCAATTGAGAAGCTTCGTAGTGCTGTAGATACACTGATTATCATTCCTAACGACCGTTTGCTTCAGACAATTGACCGTGACACGCCTCTGACAGAAGCCTTTAAGGTAGCTGATGACGTTCTAAGACAGGGCGTACAGGGTATTTCTGATCTGATTACTGTCCACGGTCTAATTAACCTCGACTTCGCTGATGTTAAGGCTGTAATGAGCAAAGCTGGCTCCGCATTAATGGGTATTGGCCGTGCTAACGGCGAGAATCGTGCCGTTCTAGCAGCCCAGCAGGCTATCGAATCACCTCTGCTTGAGGTATCAATCGATGGCGCGCGCGGTATTCTATTCAACGTTATCGGTGGTAACGACCTTGCCATGCATGAGATCAACGCCGCCGCCGAAGCAATCACCACAGCTGCCGATCCTGATGCCAACATCATCTTCGGCGCAACCATCAATCCTGATCTAGAAGGGGAAGTCATCATTACTGTTGTGGCTACTGGCTTTGACGCTTCTTACTTCTCTAAGCGTGCTGCTGACGCCAAGACTGCTGCTTCAACTGGTCCAGTTCTGGATAACTCTACTACCAAGACGACTAAGCAAGACGAGAAGACTCTATCCGAGATCGACATGAACCTCGGTGACGACGATGAGGCTCATGACTTCACCAAGGAAACCACCATGCCTAACATCTGGTCTATCCATGATGACGAAGATGAAGCCAAGAAGGATGATGACGATTCCGCAGATGACGATGACAAGTCTAAGGACGACAACAAGTCATCCGACCCCGAAGTCATCACCAGCAACCTAGAAGAAGAACTAGAGAAGCCGTCCTTCCTACGTCGCCTAGGCCGTCGCCACAAAGACACCGACAAGGAAGACGACAAGAACCCCGACTCCAAAGACGACTCTACTAAGTAGGGTATAAAACTGAGAGATTGCTGAGTAAGAGACGCTGAATATGCAGAGCACAAGCCACAGGCGAAGTGCCTCTGCGTGCGTCTCATCTCAGTAATTTGTCAGTTTTAACCATAAATTTCGTATTAAATAATACACCAATAAATACCTTGCAAAACGCTACAGCTAGGGCTATATTGGAACTACGCAGCACTATATGTGGAAAATCAAATATCATATAGACAACAAAATGCTGAGTACATTTAATGGTAAGAGGAGGCAGCATGAAATGCACTCAATGCCAAAGCGAAGATATCAAAGTGATAGAATCGCGAGACGTGGCAGAGGGCCAAGCAATTCGCCGCCGCCGTATGTGTAATAGTTGTAGCTATCGCTTCACAACTTATGAACGCCTTGAAAGACCGCAACTTATCATCATTAAGAACGATGGTAAACGTGAATTATTCAACCGATCTAAGCTACTTGCAGGCCTATATAGAGCTTGCGAGAAGACACCAGTCACCAGCTTAGAACTCGAGAAAGTAGTCGCCGCGATTGAACAGGAACTTTATGCTTGTGGGGATCAAGAAGTTAAATCTACTCGCATTGGCGAACTGGTGATGGAACAATTGGCAAGGCTAAATGAGGTTGCCTATGTACGTTTTGCTAGCGTCTACCGACGCTTTAAGGATATTGCCAGCTTCGAGCAAGAGCTATCCTTAGTCAAGCAGGGCAAACATATAGCAGCTTAGCGATTACAGTTTTTGAGAGCGCAGTAATCGTTCAAACTCCAAACAAAAATATTAAAACAATCAAAATCTAAGGGAGTGAGGGATACAACAATGGGACAAACAACTAGCCTAGGGGTAGAGCGGCTTTTTACCCCCGCAAAATCGAAAGCTTACGACCAACTCAAGTGGTCAAAGAAAGATTCAATTATTAAGAACCCAATGAGCGATACGCCAGTCTTTGAGCAAAAAGGCGTGGAATTCCCAGAGGGCTGGTCCCTGAATGCTATCAATATTGTGGCTCAGAAGTACTTTAGCGGTACTCCAGGCTCTAAGGAGCGCGAGAGTTCCCTTAAGCACCTTATTGACCGCGTTGTTGACACGACAACACGTCAAGGTGTTCAAGAGGGTTATTTCAGCAGCGAAGTAGAAGCCGAAGACTTCCGTGAAGAGCTTAAGTACATCCTTGCGACGCAGCGTGCGGCCTTTAACAGCCCTGTCTGGTTTAACATCGGTGTGCCAGAGCGAGCTCAGCAGGCTAGCGCTTGTTTCATCCTCGGTATCGAAGACACCATGCCAGCTATTCTTAACTGGTACGTCGAAGAAGGTATGATCTTCAAGGGCGGCTCAGGCTCAGGTATTAATATTAGTCCTATTAGATCTTCAGTAGAACAGCTAGGTAAGAGCGCTGGTACCGCCAGTGGTCCACTTAGCTTCATGCGTGGTGCCGATGCTAGCGCCGGTGCTATTAAGAGTGGTGGTAAGACCCGCCGTGCTGCTAAGATGGTCATCCTGAACGCTGATCACCCAGATATAGAAGAGTTTATCTGGAGTAAGGCGATCGAAGAGCGCAAAGCTCGTGATCTGCAGACCCTAGGCTGGGACATGAGCCTAGATGGCAAAGACTCCTTCAGCGTCCAGTACCAGAATGCTAACATTTCGATGCGTGTAACAGATGACTTCATGCAAGCCGTGCAGGACGATGACGACTGGGATCTTCGGGCTGTAACTGATGGCCGACCAGTCAAAACTGTCAAAGCCCGTGATCTATTCCGTCAGTTCTCAGAGGCGGCATGGGAGTGTGCTGACCCCGGGATGCAGTTCGACACCACGATTAACAAGTGGCACACGACACCTAACCAAGGTCGCATCAACGGTTCTAACCCGTGTAGTGAGTACATGCACCTCGATAACTCAGCTTGTAACCTAGCTAGTTTGAACCTGCTTAAGTACCTTAAGGAAGACAATACTTTCGACATTAAGTCTTTCATCCACTCTGTTGAGTTGATATTTACCGCTCAAGAAATCTTGGTCGGCTACAGTGAGTATCCAACCGAATCTATTACTAAGACTGCCAAGGCTTACCGTGAACTAGGCATCGGCTACGCTAACCTAGGTGCACTACTAATGGCTCTAGGCCTACCATATGACTCTGATGAAGGCCGTGCTATCGCTGCCAGCATCACCGCTCTAATGACAGGACAGAGCTACGCTACTAGCGCCAAGGTTGCTAAGCGTATTGGTCCATTTGCTGGCTTCAGCAAGGACCGCGAAGGTACGCTTAACGTTCTGCGCATGCACCGTGCTGAAGTTTCTAAGATTGACGCCTCTCTAGTGCCTGAAGAGTTGCTTAGTGCAGCTGCCAGCGCATGGGATGAAGCTGTTGAATTAGGTGAGCTTTACGGTGTTCGTAACTCTCAGGCCTCAGTTCTTGCCCCAACCGGCACCATCGGTCTGATGATGGACTGTGACACCACAGGTATTGAGCCTGACCTCGGACTCGTTAAGGTTAAGAAGCTAGTCGGCGGCGGTACTATGAGTATCGTTAACCAGACTGTGCCACGAGCTCTTAAGATTCTGGGCTACACCAAGCCACAGATCAGTGACATCATTGAATACATCGACACCGAGAAGACTATTCTTGGCGCACCACACCTGAAGAAAGAGCACGAAGCTGTCTTCGCTTGCTCAATGGGTGATAATTCCATCCACTATCTTGGCCACGTCAAGATGATGGCGGCTGTCCAGCCTTTCCTAAGCGGTGCTATCAGCAAGACCGTCAACATGCCAGAAGAGGCTACTGTTGAAGACATCGAACAGATTCACATTGACTCATGGAAGATGGGCCTCAAGGCTGTTGCTATCTACCGTGACAACTGTAAGGTCGCTCAGCCACTTAGCATGGCTAAGAAGGACGGTGCCACAACTGACGCTCCTGTAGCTGCCGCACCGGCCGCCGCCGAAGCTTGGGGAGACCAAGTCGTCCTCAAGGGTGCAGTCCGTCGTAAGTTACCACGAGTCCGCAATAGCCGAACTTACAAGTTCCAGATTGCTGACCTAGAAGGTTACTTCACCATCGGTGAATACGAAGATGGCACCCCTGGCGAACTATTCATCAGCGTTAGCAAGCAGGGCTCAACCCTGTCTGGCCTAATGGACTCGTTCGCAATCAGTGTTAGTCACGGTTTGCAGTTCGGTGTACCGCTCAAGAGCTACGTTAAGACTCTACGTGGCACAAGTTTCGCTCCATCAGGTATGACTGATGACAGCGAAATCCGTACCGCTAGCTCGATCACAGACTACATCTTCCGACGACTAGCTCTAGATTACTTGAGCTTTGACGATCGCCTAGAACTTGGTATGGCATCTATTGATGACATGCCAGATGTCCAGACTACTCTGATAGAAGAAGCTCTAGCACCTGTAGTCGAAGCCCCAGTTAAGCTAGCTAAGGTTGCCAAGCGTGCTGCTCAAGCATTGCCCACGCCTGCAATAATTTCGCCACCAGTTAGTGAAGCACCAGCCATCGTCACTGAAGAGGCAAGCGTCACCGTAGGTGATTCAACCGCACCTCTCTGTTACAACTGCGGTAACCAGACTCAACGAGCAGGTAGCTGCTACGTCTGTACTTCCTGCGGCTCTACTACTGGCTGTAGCTAGACTATCTGGCTACAAAGCCACGACTAGCGAAGAAAAGCGGTTTTTCTGTAAGACCTAGCTTGCGATGATAGCTATTCCAGCCCACGGAGCCAATCGCTTTTGGTATGAGTCCAGGTATCGTGGATCGACACACCACTTGGTTAACAAGCTCGGAATGTTCTTGATCGTTGATGCCCGGTCGGCTAATTCCGACTGAACTATGAAAAGCATTTATGGCAATATGAGATTCCATAATGCTTTGTGGCTTAACAGCTTCGAAGGTGTCATCGGCACCGTTTAGGTTGCCATCGGCAAGTTCAGTGGCTGGTCTTGTGTCGAATTCGCTGTCTATTGTCCAAATAATCCCAGAATCTTCGACTGCATTGCCAGATTCCAGGAGTGCTTCGGTCAGATCTTTGCGGCGTCCGATGCCGCCGTCAGGTAGTTTGTAGCCAAAGACATACGACGGCTGGCTAGGATATTGGCCTTGGGTAGGTATTCTAATACTTCGGTCAGGTGTTTCCGAGCTGAGCAGTCTTTTGTACGTCCACGTCTCGTAAGGAGTCCAGAGTTCACCGCCAGCCATTGCTTCAGCTCCAGCCAGGTCAGTGAAGGGCGCAAACATCAATCTGTCGCCCGCAGTGCTAGTTTCGCCTGCTTCCATGGTCATGCCCTGAGCTTCTCGTACGCTGCTGAACTTAGGCGGCCTAAACCCCACACTATTCCAGTAGGCAGCCACAACTCCGTAAGCTGCCTCGGGAGACATGGCTGCTTCGCGGTCCAAGAACTCTCCCACGCCATTCTCAAAATGAATACTAGATAAACTCATATATCTCCTCAATTAAGCTGGTTTAGTTATCATAAAGCGATCTATGGCTTTAGGTGCCGAGCGCTTAGGAAGTGCGGCAGGGATTTCTCCAGCATAAGATATGCCAGCCGAAACAGCATCGGCATCCTCAACCTCATTAGCCAAGACTGTTCCGCCGATTGCTTGAGTCGTTTCAGCAGTGGCGGGCTCTCTTGCTACTATCTCGAATTCTGTTTCTCCATCGTATCCGTATTCCATAAGTACTTTCCTCTCAAATTAAAAATCAGGTCTTCGGTTGAAGCCTGATTGAGTTGTCTGGGTTGCGCTGAAGCCGCGAAATTCGCGGGCTAGGCTTCAACCATGATGAAGCGCAACCCCTTAAGGTTGAGGAGGAGAAGATCCAACTGTTGCTTCATGGTCTCAGTCATACTGTCATCTGTTATATCATAGCTATACATCTAGAGCAACCTTTCAGACTTACGCTGCTTATGTTATATTAACCTAATATGAAAGTCCTGATCATCTATCGTCCTAACTCAGAACATGGCAGGCTGATAGAAGAGTTTATCCACGAATACCAGACCCGTCACACCTCTGATCATCTCGAGGTTCTCAGTATAGACACCAGAGAAGGCAGTGCTACAGCTACACTCTATGACGTCATGTCTTATCCCGCTATTCTAGTGTTGCAGACTGATGGTTACGTGCAGAAGATCTGGCAAGGTGATACTCTACCGCTTATGGAAGAAGTCGCCTCTTACGCCCGCGCCTAGGCTTTGTTATACTTCAACAGATGAAGTTCAAGAAGAATACCCGCCGCAAGGCACTGGAGTACGAGAAAGACCTCGTTACTTATTGGAAACAGAACAAGACTTTTGAGAAGTCTGTTAAGATGCGCCCCAAGGATGATGCCTATGTATTCTACGATGGCCCACCTTTCATAACAGGGGTGCCACACGCAGGAACGCTGCTTTCGAGCATTATTAAGGACGCCGTACCACGCTATCAAACCATGAAGGGCAAGCGCGTCGAGCGTGTCTGGGGTTGGGATTGTCACGGTTTGCCGGCCGAGGTGTTTACGGAGCAGAAACTTGGCATAACAGATAAGCGTGATATCGGGACCAAGGTTAGCCTGGAAGATTACATCAATACTTGCCGCGCCAATATGGTTCAAACCGGCAGCGAGTGGGAGGACACAATCGATCGTATAGGCCGCTGGGTCGACTTTGCTGGTGCATACAAGACAATGGACAAGAATTATATGGAATCGGTCTGGTGGGCCTTCCAGAAGCTCTACGAGGCTAACAAAATCTATGAAGGTGAGCGAGTCCTGCTATATTGCCCGCGCGACGCCACACCAATCAGTAAATCCGAGGTGACGATGGATAATTCCTATCAAGACGTGACCGATCCGTCGGCCTACGTTAAGTTCGGCCTATTAGGCGACGACCCCAAGCAAAAACCCGAGAAGTATCTGTTAGCATGGACAACTACCCCTTGGACTCTATCGGCCAACACCGCCTTGGCAGTTGGTTCAGACGTAGAATATGCAGAAGTTGAAGTCGGTGGCGAGGTGTTGATCATCGCCAAAGACCTTGTCGCTAAGGTCTTAACAGATGAGAAGCACAACCCTCTAGATTATGAAATCAAGAAGACCTACAAGGGCAAACAACTAGTCGGCAAGCAATACCTAGAGCTTGATGTCAGTGATGGTGCTCTCTGTGTTGATGATCAGAACGGCAACGAGTACAAGATCTGGGCAGCTGACTTCGTTAACACCGAAGACGGTACTGGCATTGTTCATATCGCACCAGCCTACGGTGAGGACGATTACACTCTAGCTAAGGCAAATGACATTCCGCTAGTCATGACTACCAACGAGGAAGGTGAGTATCTTGGTGGTGACTGGCAAGGCCAACAGGTCTGGGAAGTTAACAAAACAATCGCCAAAGCCCTCCTCGAGAAGGGCACAGTCTGGAAAATCGACTACATCCGCCACAGCTATCCGCACTGTCACCGCTGTGGCACCAAGCTTATCTACCGAGCTCACCCCAGTTGGTTCATGGATATTGCTGGCCAACGTGAGGCAATGCTCGAGCAAAACGCCGATATAAACTGGTTCCCGCAGCACATCAAGCAGGGGCGGTTCGCCAAGACAGTCGAGACCGCACCAGACTGGAATCTAAGCCGTGATCGCTTCTGGGCGACAGCTATGCCGGTCTGGAAGGGCACGGACAAGGACGGCAAAGAACACATCAAGGTCATTGGTTCGTACTCAGAATTACAACAACTATCAGGGGTCACATTGGAAGATTACCACAGGCCTTGGGTTGATGATGTCACATTTACAATAGATGATATTGAATACAAAAGAATCGACAAGGTGCTAGATTGCTGGTTCGAAAGTGGCTCGATGCCATTTGCCCAGTTCCACTATCCATTTGAGAATGTCGAGAAATTCGAGCAGAACTTCCCAGGTGATTTCATCGCCGAGTATGTGTCACAGGTGAGAGCATGGTTCTATTACTTGCATGTTGTTTCGGTTGGCTTGTTCGGCAAGAACTCCTTCAAGAACGTAGTTGTAACAGGTACGTTAGCTGGTAATGATGGCCGCAAGATGAGTAAGAGCTTCGGCAACTTTACCGATCCTAACGAGCTGATGGATAAGTATAGCGCCGATAGTCTGCGCTTTTTGCTGCTTAGCTCGCCAGTTCTGAACGCCGAAGATTTCTCCCTACAAGATAAGGAAGTCGGCGATGTCTCTCGTAAGCTGAGTATGATCTGGAATATGTACGATTTCTTCAGTCTGTACGCTGATGTTGACGGCTGGGAATGGGACGGCAAGCTCGATGATCCGACACCCGAACTCGAGAACCCTCTAGATAAGTGGATCGTCAGCCGTGTTCACCAGCTCAATCAAGAAGTCGACAAGCATATGCAGGCCTACGACCTACCAAACGCTCTCAAGCCGATCCTGCCGTTTGTAGACGACGCGAGCAATTGGTATGTCCGTCGCAGCCGAAAACGCTTCTGGAAGAGCGACAATGACTCAGACAAGGCCTCTGCCTACCGCACGCTGCACTATGTTCTGACGCAGCTGAGCATCATCATGGCGCCATTCACGCCTTTCCTATCCGAGGAACTCTATCGCCACCTGACTGGTGGCGAATCCGTTCACCTGCTTGATTGGCCTGAGTTCGGACACACCAACGAGCTACTAACAGATGACATGCAGGATCTTCGCGAGGCTATCACGACAGCGCTTGCACAGCGGGCAGGAGCAAGTCTCAAGGTTCGACAACCGCTCAGCTCAATAACCGTGACGCCCAGACGACCAATTGCGCCTGAGTATATTGACTTCTTCAAGGAGGTTCTCCAGGAAGAAGTCAATGTCAAAGAGGTCAAGCTAGAGACCGCCAGCGTTGGCGGCCAACTATCCGTTGTCCTCGATCTAGAACTAACTCCAGAGCTCAAGCAAGAAGGCCTGATGCGCGAAGTGATTCGCCACGTCCAACAGTCTCGTAAGCACGCCGAACTAGAAGTCGATGATCGAATTGAACTCAGCCTGAGCACCGAAGCCGAAGAGCTAGAAGAGCTGCTTAAGAACTCCGAGTTAACAGATGTAATTGCCCAAGAGACACTTGCCAAATCGCTCAACAAGGCAACCAAAGACGCCTTTGAAGCCACCGTTAAGATCGACGGAGCTGAGCTTAAGATCGGTATAACCAAAGCCTAGCCTTTACAGAGGCGGAGATTTTTGGTATTATCTAACGACATCATGAAAAAAGCAGTTATCCAAACCGGTGGCAAGCAATACCTCGTCAAAGAAGGTGAGATTCTTAAGGTAGAGCTCCTCAAGGCCGCCACTAATAAGGTCGACTTCGAAGCCTTACTTGTTATCGACGGCGACAAGACTACTGTCGGCACTCCGCTAGTCGACAAGGCTAAGGTAACCGCCGAAGTTCTAGAAGCCGATGTCCAAGCTGACAAGGTTACCTCCATCCGTTACAAGGCTAAGAAGCGTGTCCGTACAGTTCGTGGTCACCGCCAGCACCAGACCATCATCAAGATCGCCAAGATTGCTTAATAACTCCACCGCACTTGCTGTGGAAAACTTTTTACTCAGTAATTAGTCGTTATAATTCTTACAATACCTAGCATAAGCGCAGCTATTCGAAATTCTGAATTTATAGGGGTATCTACAGGCTATTTGCTGCAACTGTATCCTTTTTGACAACGCAAAATTGTAAAGTTGTAGACAAAAACTACCAAAAACGAGCATATTAAATTTGTTCAAAAAGCCCTTGCGGGGGCATGCCACACAGAGGATACTATATTCATAGGATTGGAGTCCTCGGGGGCGCTGATCCTAACCAACAAAAAATTGGTTAAAACGGCCAACAAACATTGGCCAAAATCAAACAAAAAGCCAAACAGCCCCACTTAACTAATCGTAAGTTAAGTGGGGCTTCTAAGTTCAGACGATTATTCGACGGCAGTCGTGTGCGGGCAAGGGCCAACTAGTAGGTCATCAAGACGATAGGTAACCAGGCCTGCCAGGTCCGCCATTAGACTATGCCGATACACACTGTGAGCTATCGATCCGATACCCAGCAATAAGCCTAGTCGTTGATTGTCGTAGTCATTATTATAGTGGTGAATTGTGTCGCCGCTTGGTGTGCGTCCAGCTAATGCAGTGTTCATCCCAGCATCGCCACCGAAGTGAATGTTATCAATTGAGCCATCCTTAACCTTAAGGTTGTAAGGGCCAGACAGGAAGGTATATCCACTGTCACCAGAGCGTAGCACATCAAGCTGCTCACCACTTGATCTGTAATGTGGGTTGAGCTTGTCCATAGCCTCGAAGCAACGGCTAGCTACAGAGGTAGCTATATCGTCCCCAGAAGAGAACAACGCTCGCAGGCCATCCTTGAAGGCAGGCGAAAGCTTGTAGCGGAAGCCGTAGCCACCGACTCCAGCTTCAAATGGCCTAGGCTGGACAGCTTCAGGCTCGTAGCTCTTAGCAGCAAGAATCGTATCAACCGACTGCATCATTCGGTTCGAAAGAGGCTCCTTAGCGTAGATCGGTTCTATATTCTTGGCTGTAGCTATACCAGCCTTGCATACAAAAAACTCAGCCACGAGCTGTGGCATAGACAGGTCGTCAAAAGTCGGATCATAACCAATTCTCAGACCTTCAGCAGCAGAGTACGTTAAGCGAGGTGTTTCCAAAACAGGCATCCGACTACTATGCCTCATAATCCACCCGAAGTCAATCTCGAGACAATAGGTAACACAAGGCTAGTATCAAAAGGCTAGCCTTGCATGGCTATACATAAGATTGGTCAAGAGTGTTATACTAAGCTCAAGCGGAGCAATCTATGACACAAACAATTATCGCCATGGTTAACCAAAAGGGTGGAGTCGGCAAAACGACGACGGCTATCAACGTAGCAGCCCAACTTGCGGGGCCCAAAACCTCGGTTTTGCTCGTAGATCTAGATCCTCAGGGTAACGCCACAAGTGGTATAGGATTGGCACGCGAAAATGCGACCAAAACGACCTATGACGTACTCTGCAATGGGGCATCAATAGTCGACGCCGTCCAAGAAACGCACGTCGCACAATTATTCGTCCTACCGTCTAACTCGAACTTGGCAGGTGCTGAGGTAGAGCTAGTTGCCAAGGCCGAGCGAGAGTTTGCCCTGAAGAAGGCTTTACAGGCAACAGCTTATGATTATGTGATTATTGATTGCCCACCATCGCTCGGACTACTGACTATTAATGGTTTGACGGCGGCAACTACTGTTCTTATACCTGTACAAGCAGAATATTATGCTCTCGAGGGGCTGAGTCAATTATTGAACACCGTTCAAGCGGTACGGGGCAGCACTAATCCTAATCTGGAACTACTCGGGATTGCCGTAACGATGTTCGACAAGCGTAATAGTCTGAGCGAGCAAGTACACAAAGAACTTGAAGATTACTTCGGTGACAAGCTGTTCGAAGCAGTTATTCCGCGCAATGTTCGGTTGGCTGAAGCGCCGAGCTACGGGCGCACTATTTATGAACACGACAGATGGAGCAAAGGTGCTCGGGCTTACAAGGCGCTGGCCAAAGAGATCGAGAATCGTACCACTTAACAGGGGTCGAGCTAGAATAGTCCAATAATTCGTTCAAGCTCGTCATCTGACTTGAAGCTAATCTCGAGCTTGCCACCGCGGGCGGTACGGCGAATATTGACGGGTGTACCTAATTTTTTGCTCAACTTCTTGGTGGCTGGAGTCTCGGTGTTCACGCGTTCGTGAGCTTGTTTGCTGTCCTTGGCACCAGCCTTAACACTGAGTACAAAACGCTCGGCTTGGCGGACGCTCCACCCCTGTTCTATAATGGTTTTTAGCAGGTAAGCTTGGCGCTCTGGGTCATCCTTGAGGGCTAGAATTGAGCGAGCATGACCTTCGCTAATCTTGCCGGCAGCTAATGCGTCTCGAGCGGCCTCCGGTAGGCGTAATAATCGGACTGTATTGTTAACAGTTGAGTTGGCTTTGCCGAGCCGCTTGGCAATGGCGTCATAAGATAGTGAGAATTGTTCGTGAAGGCGCTCAATACTGATGGCTTGCTCCAGTGGACTAAGGTCAACCCGCTGAACATTCTCTATAAGAGCCAACTCTAACTGTTCTAGCTCCTCGCTGCTGCGAATTATTGCAGGTACTGTCTGAAGGCCAGCTAGCCCCGCGGCACGCCAACGACGTTCACCTGCGATTAGGGTGTAAATACCATCTTTGACAGGGGTGACAACTAGGGGCTGAACGATGCCATGGTTCTTAATTGAAGTGGCTAGCTCGCTAAGAGCGGCCTCGTCGAAGTGCTTGCGGGGTTGATACGGGCTGGCCTGTAGCTGACCGACTGGGATCTTTTCGATGCGATCCTCGGGTGTTAGTAGTAGGCTTTTGTCGAAGTCGTTTGATATCAAGGCCTCGAAGCCGCGTCCCAGCCCTCGTTTTGGTGTCTGACTCATAAGACAACTATAGCATATTTACAGGGTTCAAGCCGCTAGTTTAGAAGACTTTGGCTTGGCTGACAGGGAAGACTCTAAGCACAAGTTTGCCGACTACCTGATCGGCGTCAATTGGGCCGAAAGCTCTGGAGTCTAAGGAGTCAGGGCGGTTGTCGCCAGATACAAACAGCTGATGTTCGCCGAGCTTGATGTCGATGCTGCCGCTGGTTTCAGGTATGTTCTTACCATAGGACAGGGTCTTGTCGGGGTCGAAGCCCTCAGGATGTTCAGTGTTATATACAGTGTAGACGCCATTACTGACAACTACTCGGTCACCAGGCAGGCCAATAACGCGTTTGATCAGTTGCTTGCTGTCTTGTTGACCAAATTCGCTAAGACCACTCTCGGTGAAGACGATGATATCGCCACGGGCTGGTATGTAATCGTGGTGAGTGATTTTGGCCCAGGTGCGAGGTACTTTCCAGATAATTAACTTGTCGGTGTTTTGAAGTGTGCTCTCCATACTTGGGCCATCTACCTGATAGGATCGAAAGACGAAGAATATTATCATTAGAGCTACGGCAAGCGCCGTAAGTAAGATACCAACAGTCGACATAAACTCACGCCATCCCGAGAATTTTTTGGGCTCCGGAGCGGTGTGTATTTGATTAATTGCTGGATCGATCATTCAATTTCATACTATAGCATAGAGAGGGGTTTACTCATAAGCGCTATGGGTCTATAATTAGGTCGGTAAACGAGATGGACCGGTCAAATTTCAGACGGCCTGAGATACAAAAACAGCGCCAAACACAAAAAACAAACTTCAGAAGTTCATCACCTGTGACTGAGGGTGTTTCGGCGCGCCCACGTCACTTTATCGATCAGCCTAGCCATCGAGGTCGTCCTAATCCGAGACCGATCATGCCTGATTACCAGAGGCCAGTTGCTCACGTCGATGCACACCCGAGTCGAAGACCAATCTTTAAGGCTGCCGTCCCTGAGCCTGCGCCAATTCAGACTCAAGCAGTCGCTCATAAGCGACCGCCGATTGATATGGATTTGCCAGGCAAGGACAGCATCTCAGCATTGCAAATGATCAAGCAGAAGGCCAAGCGTCGCAAGCTGCGCCGTCGCATGGCGCAAAGCATGGCGGTGGCCATGGTGCTTGTCATTACAATGGGAGGCTTATTGTTCTCGCAGAGCTATCTCAAGTTGCACAAAGCTTTCAGGGGTGGAGCAGAGACAGCCGAAGCCCTTAAGCCAACCGTTAATCCTGATCTTCTTAAGGGTGAAGGCCGTGGGCGTATCAATATCTTATTGTTAGGACGTGGTGGCGGCAGTCACGATGCTCCAGATCTGACAGATACGATAATGATTGCCAGCATCGATCCTGTGAACCACACTTCGACGCTACTCAGCGTACCGCGCGATCTATGGGTAAATGTGCCCGACCACGGTGTTATGAAGATCAATGCTGCTTGGGAGACAGGCGTATACAAATACCTGGGCAAAGTAACTAACAACACCAGTGACCCTAAGGCTGTGCAAGCTGGATTTGATGTCATAGACAAGACGATCACAGATGTTATGGGCATTACTGTTGACTACAACATGCTTGTCGACTTCCAAGCCTTCAAGCAGGCCGTTGATACGGTCGGAGGGGTTACGGTCAACGTGCCAACTGATCTGATTGATCCAACAATGGCCTGGGAAAATGCTGGCAATGCCACCCTGGCTACAGCAGGCATACATGACTTTGATGGTTCGCATGCCCTGACTTATGTGAGGTCTCGCGAAACTACTAGTGACTTTGCCCGGGCAGAACGTCAGAGGTCTGTATTAGTGGCCCTGAAGGGCAGAGCAGAGAATCTCGGCACTCTGAGTAACCCACTTAAGCTGTCAGGCCTCATTAGCGCCTTCGGTGATAATGTCCAAACCGATCTGTCGCTCAAGAACGCCAGTCGTCTATTAAGTATTCTGAAGGCTATTAGTGACGTAAACGTAAACTCTATTGGTCTAGCTGGATCAGCCGACCAGAAGGCGCCTAACGCCACACCATCATATATTGCCACCGGTAACATTAACGGTCAGTCTGTAGTTTTGCCCAAGGCTGGTCTGTTCAAATACGACGCCATACAGCAGTACGTAAGGTCTCAACTCAAAGATCCTTATATAATGAAGGAAAAGGCCAAGATAATAGTTATTAACGGCACTGATATACCAAGTCTGGCGACCGCTAAGGCTGATGAACTAAAAAGCTATGGCTACAATGTCATAGGTGTCAGCAATGCCACGAACGGCTGGACAACAACGACCCTAATCGATCTGACCCACAACAAGAAATATACCAAGAACTACCTCGAGCAACGCCTCGGTACAAGGGCTTCCCAGAGCTTAGCTGACACTAGTATTGCGACTAATGGCGCGGACTTTGCTATCATAATAGGTAGCAATGAGGCCAATTCTACAGTCAATCAAGCCAACTAGCGGTATAGCGCACTTTTTACACCTGTGTTTGGTGTTGGTGTTGCCGTTGATTGTATTCATCATGGTTCGCCTTAACTTCACCCAGTTAGCAGTGCTGGTGATCATTCTTAGTAAGTGGCGTATGTTTGCAGTCAGACCTCGCTTCTGGGCGGCCAACATCAGGGCTAATGCCATCGACCTAATGGTGGGTCTATCAGCAGTGGTATTCATGACACATGGCGAGAGCATAGGCGTTCAGGCGGTTTGGACTGTCTTGTACGCTATCTGGCTGTTGGCTCTTAAACCTCGCTCAGGCGTGCCTGCAGTAACCGCACAGGCCTTCATCGGTCAGTTATCAGCTCTCTCGGCTCTTTACTTAGTATGGGGTGATGGGCCAGTCTTCGGCCTAACTCTTCTGACAGGTCTATTCTGTTTCTTGGCTGCCAGGCACTTCCTTGATGCCTTCGATGAGCCTTACGCCAAGATGCTGTCTTATATATGGGGTTACTTCGGCGCCTCACTAGCATGGCTACTCAGCCACTGGTTGCTGTACTACCGTGGCGTGGCACAGACAACTTTATTACTCAGTACGATTGGCTACGGTATGGCGGTGCTGTATTATCTTGATCACAACGACCGTTTGAGCAAGGGAATTCGTCGACAGTTCATCTTTATTATGGTCGCTATCGTGCTCGTAGTACTGGCTTTCTCCGACTGGGGTGATAAGGTAGTCTAGGTTATTTGTCCGTTGTTTGTTCAGTTTTGCCCGTTGTAATTGTTATTTTACGTTGATTTGAATACTACGATGAAGTCTATAGTCTGCTCTAAGGTGTAGCCCTTAGCTTCGGCCATTTTTTGCAGTTCAGCATGTTGGTCAGGGAACGCCTCAATTAATAAATACAACGGCTTAATGTTCAATTTGCTAATCTGGTCAAAAAGCTTACGGTAGAGATCCAGACCGTCTTGGCCAGCAAACAAGGCTATCTTGGGCTCATGCTGCGCCGCCTGATTAATCTTATGCTTATCTGGTACGTAGGGTAGGTTACACAGTAAGATGTCGTAATCCTTGGGTGATGACTTCAGCAGGTCGCTCTTGATGACGCTTATGCCTGGTGTAAGTTTATCTACATTGATTTGGGCTATTTGTAGGGCTTTGTCATCTATCTCTATCAGGTCGACAGTGCAATTTGGTACTTCTAAGGCGGTAGTAATTCCGAGCGCTCCAGAGCCGGTTCCGACATCTGCGATACGTAGCTTATGGTCTGGGTTTTGCCACAACACCCTACTAGCGGCCAACTCCTTGAACAGGTCAATAATTGTCTCGGACTCAGGCCTCGGCACAAGTACGCCAGGACCGACTACAAAATCACGACCATAGAACTCACAGTGTCCACGTATGTAGGCAAGGGGCTCGTGAGCCGCCCTACGATTGAGCAAATTTGTGAGTTTTGCTTGTTGCTCGGTAGTTAGTTGGGCTTCTGGCTCAGCCAATAGGTGCGCGCGATCAAGGCCAAGCACGTCTTCCAGCAAAACCAAACAATCAAGTCTTGCCGTGGCAATACTCGCAGTCTGCAATAGCTTCGTGGCATCTTGTAGCCATTCTCTAATATTCATTGTAGGTATTATATGCCCAACGACGTGATCCGCGGCAGGTTTTGTGATTAGTTAATCCGTGACTATATAGAATCACTAGCGAATCCATATAAATTCTATATAGATTCGATATGGTCACTGTTTTGGCAGAGAACAACGACAGAGGCTCTAGACATTGACAAAACAGCAATAATTTGCTACAATATTGTTTAGTTAAATCGTAACAACAAGGATCGGCAATGAGCTTCAACCCCAAATCCCACAACATGCTTGGTGACCAGTCTGGCTCAGGCTCGGTCGGTGCTATTAGAGGTGCGGCTCTGGTGCTTCTTGCTGCTGCAGTTGGTGGAGGCGCCATTCACATTAACGAGCACGACCAAAACGAACAAAAGAAAATGATAGAAGGTGCAGCACAACCTGTACTCGACGCCAACAAAGAAGTTATAGACGACATTTATGCGATAGATGATGCCAAGGAGCTGGCAAAAGAAGGCATGTTCAAGCGAGTCGCACTTCATATGGAAACGCCCAAGCCATATCCTGTTGAAAAACTACGTGACGGCAAGGAAGGCCGTGTACTTCCGAGTAGCTTCGATATTCCTAAGAGCACCAGCGCTTCACTTAGGAAGCAGATTTTCCGTGACGGCAAACACATTACTTGGACCGAGGCCAAAGAAGCTGCCAAGTTACGCGATACGACTCCTGCAAGTGAACGATATCGAACAGTAGCTGTGGATGCCAGCAATTCAAGCACCGACCCCAATAAGAGCATTAAATATGCCGCGAACGACAAGGAATTCCAGCGCTACATTAGATTGACAGATAGTATCACACAGGCTGCGGCCGAATCGGTCAAACCACTAACTGCCGAATTAAAAAATGATTTCGATCAAGAACGTCAGAACCTCGATGGATACAAGAGGATAGCCAAGTTAATAGGCCTTCAATTCAATCCAAACTTTAGAGAGCTCAGAGAAAGCACCTCTGAAATAGATGCAGCAATTAATTCTATGAAGTACACAGCGGAGTTGAACCACGTAGAGTTACCAACAGATAAGTCTAAGCAAGAGCAGTCCACCAAGCGACCGCTAACTCCCGAAACTACGCAATCTTAACAACCGTATAGTCTATGGTACGATGGAGGTGATGAGTAGGGTATATAACTTTAGTGCTGGTCCAAGCACGCTGCCGGAGGTTGTGCTCGAAAAGGCCAAGGCGCAGCTGGTCGACTATGATGGCGCCGGTATGAGTGTCATGGAGATGAGCCACCGCAGCCCCGAGTTCTTGGGTATAGCGCGTCAGGCTGAGCAGGATCTGCGTGACCTGATGAAAATCCCCGACAACTACAAAGTACTATTCTTACAAGGTGGCGCAACAGGGCAGTTTGCCGCTATTCCGCTCAACTTAGCTGAGCAAACAGACACGGCCGATTATGTAATTACAGGCATGTGGGGCAAGAAGGCTCACAAAGAAGCCCAAAAGTACCTACAGAACGCCAATATTGCAGCTATGCCCGATCCTTATACGAGTATTCCAGATCAGTCTAGCTGGCATCTTAGCCCAGGCTCCAAATATCTCCACATAACTGTTAACGAGACTATTCATGGCGTGGCTTTCAATGATATTCCAGATACTGGCGACGTGCCTCTAGTTGGTGACATTAGCTCTACGATCTGTAGCAGGCCACTTGATGTCAGCAAGTTCGGCGTGCTGTACGCCGGGGCGCAGAAGAACCTCGGTCCAGCAGGTCTGACCGTAGTAGTCGTCCGTGATGATCTGCTAGACACAGCGCGTGGCCACACCCCAGCCGTCTGGCACTGGGCAGATAAGTCAGCTGCCGAGTCAATGCTCAATACTCCGCCGACTTATAGTTGGTACATGGCTGGTCTGATTCTAGACTGGCTCAAGAATGACATCGGTGGACTGGACAAGATGGCTGCTATTAATAAGCGCAAGGCTGCCAAGTTATATAAGACAATTGATGATTCTGACTTCTATGCCAACCCTGTTGAGGTCAAGTCACGGTCGCTGATGAATGTGCCTTTCACTCTTGCTAAGCCTGATCTGGATAAGACTTTCCTCGAGCAGGCCGCTGAGCAAGGCCTAGTAAATCTGGGCGGGCATAGAAGTGTTGGTGGTATGCGGGCTAGTATTTATAACGCGATACCTGAGGCTGGAGTCGATGCATTAATTAAGTTCATGAAGGAGTTCGAGGCAAAACATGGCTAAATACAAGATCAAAACCTACAATACTATTTCAGCAGTCGGTCTCGACAAATTTGGCTCAGATTACGAAGTTGGGCCTGAGTGCGCCGATCCAGATGCCATAATGCTGCGATCCTTTGATCTTCACAAGGAGAAACTTAGCGACAGTGTTCTGGCTGTTGGTCGCGCCGGTGCTGGAACAAATAACATTCCAGTTGATGAGCTAGCCAAGCAGGGCATAGTTGTCTTCAACGCCCCTGGTGCTAATGCGAACTCCGTCAAAGAACTAGTCATCGCCGGAATGCTACTCGCTGCCCGTAATTTGCCAGATGCCTTAAGTTACGTCAGCGGACTAGGTGAGGAAGGCATGAAAGAAGCCGTCGAAGCAGGCAAGAAGAAGTACGCTGGCGGCGAGCTTCACGGCAAAACCCTCGGTGTTATCGGCCTTGGTGCAATTGGTTATCGCGTAGCTAATAGTGCGACTGACTTAGGTATGAAAGTGTTGGGTTACGATCCAGCTATGACCGTTAGTAACGCCTGGCAGCTTTCGCCAGACGTCGATAAGGTCGATGACCTTGATGCATTGCTAGCCCAGTGTGACTTCGTGACGATTCATGTGCCATTGCTTGATGCTACGCGTGGTTTGTTAAGCGCTGAGAAGTTGTCCAAGATGAAGCCGACAGCCGTTTTGCTTAATTTCTCTCGGGATGAACTGGTCGATGAGCCTGCTCTTATCGCTCAACTTGATTCTGATAAGTTGGGGCGATACGTGTCAGATTTCCCCAACAAGCTAACTCGTGGCCACGCCAAGATTATAGCTTTGCCGCACCTTGGCGCCAGCACTGAGGAAGCCGAAGACAGCTGTGCAATTATGATTGCCGACCAATTGCAGGATTATCTGGAGAATGGCAATATCCAGCACTCTGTGAATTTCCCTGAGGCCAAGTTGTCACGCAAAGGTCCGACTCGATTGACGATAACTCACAAGAACGAAGCTGGCGTTGTGGCTCAGATTACCCAAATACTTGGCGTTACGGGGATTAATATAGTCGAGCTGCTGAACAAGAGTCGTGGTGAGCTAGCGTATACGATCCTCGATCTTGAAGTAGACAGCCTGGACGACAGTGTCCAAGAAGCGCTTAAGAAGATTCCGTCTATCCTTAAGCTGCGTGCTATCTAGCTTATTCGCTACTGAGCAGTTCGTGTTCGGCCTTCTGCAAGGCTTCTACTAGGTCGTCTATATCGCCAGCTAGCGCGGCAGGGATATTGCTGCGACTGTAGCCGATGCGGTGATCTGTGATGCGGTCTTGTGGGAAGTTGTAGGTTCTTATCTTCTCGGAGCGGTCGCCCGAGCCGATTAGCTTCTTTCGGGCTTCTGATGATTCTTTCTGTTCTTCGTCAATCTTCTGTTGGAGCAGTCTCGACCTAAGTACACTCATGGCTTTGGCCTTGTTCTTGATCTGAGATTTCTCATCCTGGTTACTGACAACTAGACCGCTTGGCAGGTGAGTTATTCTGACGGCTGAATCGGTAGTGTTAACAGATTGGCCACCGTGGCCACCACTACGGTATACATCAATACGTAGATCACTAGGATTGATCTCAATATCTGATTCTTCGGCTTCAGGTAGAACCGCTACGGTGGTGGTGGAGGTGTGAATGCGGCCTTGGCTCTCAGTTACGGGTACGCGTTGGACGCGATGCACGCCGGCTTCGAACTTGAGGTTCTTATAAGCATCGACGCCACGGACGGCAAAGGTGATTTCATTGAAGCCACCGACTTCGTTAGGCGTTTCGTTGAGCAGCTCTAGCTTGTAGTCATGGGCTTCGGCCCAGCGGGCGTACATGCGATAAAGTTCACCAGCGAACAGGCTAGATTCGTCGCCACCAGCAGCGGCTCTTATCTCGATGATTACGTCGCGTTCATT
The DNA here is from genome assembly GCA_038064395.1 of Patescibacteria group bacterium. Lineage (GTDB taxonomy): Bacteria > Patescibacteriota > Saccharimonadia > Saccharimonadales > UBA4665 > JBBTTE01. The sequence goes on from JBBTTE010000004.1 coordinate 44,642, forward strand.
GTTCGGATCAACAGGGGTTAGAGCTTCGATTAAGGCTTCTTCGTTGGCGGCGATCTTGGGCTCGAGTTCTTCGAGTTCTGTGGCGGCCATCTGTTGCATCTCGGCGTCCGAGTTGCTCTTGAGTTCTTCGGCTGAGGCTTTGGCATCGGCCAGCTTGGCTTTCTCGTCGAACAGCTTAACTATGTCTTCGACGTCGCTGCGGCGTTTGGCAAGTTTGGGGTAATTCTTGTCAGCAAAAACAGATGGATCTTGGAGCTTGGCTTCCAGATCTTGGAGTTCTTGGCGGAGTGATTGTTCCTTGTTGTCCATAATGGTTTCGCTTAGTTAGTATATATGGGAAATAAAAAACACCCGAAAATTATCGAGTGCTAATAGCAGAACTTAGCTATTGCTTAGGAGTTGTAATGTCGTTGACGGCCTTGATTTCGGCCTTCTCGATCTTAGCAGCGACACGCTTGGCGTCCTTCTTGGCGGCAGAGGCACGCTTGTCCTTGTTGGCAGCACCGGCAGCGGCACGAGCCTTAAACTTATCGACGCGACCTTCGATGTCTAGAATTCGTTCTTCACCGGTGAAGAACGGGTGAGAAGCGCTGGTAATGTGTACCTTCATAAGTGGATATTCGTTGCCGTCTTCCCACTTGGTGGTTTCTTCGGTCTTAGCGGTTGAGCGCGTCAAGAATCGGAAGCCGTTGTTGAGGTCTTCGAATACCATTAGCTGGTAGCTGTCGGGGTGAATACTCTTCTTCATAATCGAATTATTAGTATACACATCTGTTAGCCTTTGGTCAAGACGCTTGTTGCATAACTCCTTCTCATCTGTTACACTGATTGAACAATTAATTAATCAGGTTGGGGTTTGATCCTCCTGTGCGGCACCTCCTAAGGACCACATGGGCTCCCAATCGAAGAGAAAGGACCTACCATGGCGACAGATGTCGACATTAAGAAACTATTAGAAGCGGGCGCGCACTTTGGTCACAAAACCGAGCGTTGGCACCCTAAGATGGCACCTTACATCCACAGTAAGCGTGGCGGCACACACATTATTGACCTAGCTCAGACTGTAACTGGTCTTGAGACTGCTCTTAGCTTCATTACTAAGACTGCTAGTGAAGGCAAGCAGATCCTGCTAGTCGGCACCAAGCGACAGGCCCAGGACATTGTTAAGAAAGTCGCGCTTGAGACCAACATGCCTTACGTAACTGAGCGCTGGCTCGGTGGCATGATCACCAACTGGAATACCATTGGTGGCCGCGTGAAGCACATGGTTGACCTCGAGAACCGCATGGAATCTGGCGAACTGGCTAACAAGTACAACAAGCTAGAAGTTCAGCGTTTCCAAGAGGAAATAGACCAGATGGAGGTCCTATACGGTGGCGTTAAGGAAATGAACAGCCGCGTCGGTGCAGTATTTGTTATCGATATCGTAAATGACGTCAACGCTGTTCGTGAAGCCAACAAGCTGAAGATTCCAATAGTAGCTCTAGTCGACACTAACGCTGACCCAAGTCAGGTAACATACCCAATTCCTGCTAACGACGACGCAATCAAGACGATCCAGCTGATCATGGACTACGTCCAAACTGCTATCGAAACCGGCAAGGCCAAAGCTAAGGCAACTCCTGATGCTAAGGCAGGTGAGAAGACTGACAAAATTGAAAAAGTGAAGGTAGGCTAAACATGGCAATCGATATAGCAGATATCAAGAGACTCAAAGATTTAACAGGCGTTGGCCTAACAGATGCCAAAGGCGCTCTAGAAGATGCCAAAGGTGACTTCGATAAGGCTCTAGCCGCTATGCGCAAAAAGGGCCTAACCAAGGCTGAGAAGCGCGGTGAGCGTGAAGCTCGTGCTGGTATTGTCGGTACTTACAACCACGACAGCCGCATTGGTGTAATTGTGGAAGTTAACTGCGAAACCGACTTCGTCGCTCGTAACGAAATCTTCACTGACCTAGTTAAGGACATAGCCATGCACATTGCTGCCACCAGTCCCGTCTACGTTAGCTCCGACCAAATCCCAGCTGCAGACACTAAGAAAATCCGCGACGAATTCAGCGAGAAGGCTAAGGCCGACGGCAAGCCAGCCGAAATGGTCGCCAAGATCGTTGATGGCCAAGTCAGCAAGTACTTCGCAGAACGCTGCCTACTAGACCAACCTTTCGTCAAGAACCCCGACCAGACCGTAGCTGAATACGTCAAAGACCACGCCGCTCGTCTCGGCGAAAACGTCGTTGTTCGTCGTTTCTCCCGAATCGCTCTCGGCGAAATCAACTAAAACGCTTAACGTTTACTCCGTAGAGCCAAGACACTATACTCGGATTTACGATGACCGATATAACTGTTCCCGAATTTAGGCCACTTCGTCCAGAGGACTGCTTTGAAGTATCTACGGGGCGGAATGGCTATGAGGTAGATGGGCATACTTGTAGTATTTTAATGATGGCACCCCAAACTGCACTCGTTATGGCTATTGTTGAGGCTGGGGAAGGCCATCGCATTGATATTCCGCCGGCCGTGCAGAACATCAACGCATTGAACCAGAAATTATCGGAAAATGCCTACGGTTTTGGTTCAGATGAGCTGCACAAGGCAGCAGCTCGTGTTGTAGAGCTTACGAACACAGAAATGGTAGATAGCATATCTGCTAAGTTCGACATGCTAGTCAAACATTTTAATATGCACGAACAGAGTATTATCAGACTCCTCGGGAAAAACACTGAGCATGGAGATACAATGATCGCTGCCTATGTCGGAACTATCTTGCTAAAGGACGAAGTTGCCAAAGACTATTCCGAAGACGCCAAACATCTAGAAGTGTTCACAAGTCTTGTTGATAGTCACGGTCAGGTCGGTGTGCAGCCTGAGGGCTATGGACTGGGACGACTTCTGGTTAGAGATGATAAATTAGACACACTCGGTCTTACGCTTAGATAGTGCGACTGAATTGGCTAGAGAGCAACTACATTCCTCGGCATGACTACACACACCGAGTGTGCCTATGTGATACACTCAGTGTGTGAACCCCTTAACTACACGAATGCACATTACTATGCCTACGGGTTTTCTTGAAGATCTGGACCAGCACGCTAAGGCTTGTTATATGTCGCGCAGTGACTACATCCGTATTGCATTGATGGAGAAGATGAACCGACAAAATATGGTAGACTACCCTCAAGCAGGACCAACCAATAACAAGGATGATGATGGATTCGCAGCAAGTAGTAACTAACGCCCAGACTAAGCTCAACCAAGCGGTTGAACGGTTTAAGGACACTCTTAAGACTCTAAGAACTGGACGCGCCAGTGCTAGCATGCTCGATGGTGTTACGGTTGAAGCATATGGTACACCGATGCCTCTAATTCAAGTTGCGACAATTACTGTTCCTGAGGCTCAGCTACTACAAATAAATCCTTTTGATCCGAGCAACCTAGAAGCAATAGCTAATGCTATCAGGAACAACCCGAGCCTAGGTCTTAATCCATCGGATGATGGTCGAGTGATTAGAGTGCCGATTCCGCCACTAACAGAGGAGCGCCGCCGCGAATTATCCAAGCAAGTCGGTGAGAAGCAAGAAGATTGCATGATCGCCATGCGTAGTGTCAGACATGAGGCAATCGATCTACTAAACGAAGCCAAGAAGGACAAAGACATCGGCGAAGACGACGCTAAGCGCCTAACAACTCAAATCGAAGAAGCTATGACTAAGTCTAAGAACGAAGTCGAAGGCATCGCTAAGGCCAAAGAACAAGAAATCCTAACTATCTAGAAGTCAGTACGCAATTAGGTGTGGGTGATGACTGTAGTGCCAATAGGTGCCCAGTCGTAGACCCATTTGGCTTGATCGTCAGGTAGTGAGACACAGCCGTGAGAACTGTTAACCGCACCGAAGAAGCTAGTCGGGCGCCAGTAATTGCCGTGAACGGCATAGCCACCTGGTAAGAAGTAATTGATCCAACGAACATGTGGCTGGAAGTACTTAGTGCCGTTGGCGTTGAAGCCTTTCATGTCTTGAATGGCTAGTTTCTGATATATCTTGTACTGACCGATTGGAGTAGGTGTTTCTGGCGCACCGGCGCTGATGGGGAATTGACGCGTTAGTTGACCAGCATCGTATGCCCACATTTGCTTGGTAGTGACGTTGACCTCAAGTAGTTTGCCAATACTGGTGGCACTAACTGCGTTGAAGGGCAGTGTCTCTATCGGTAGCGTCATTTGCATACCTTTGGCGCTGAGAAGAGTCTTGCCTATTTGATTAGCCAGGTTCTTGGTGTCGCCGATCTGCGTGCCGTCACGACCTGCGGCAATTACTTGTGACGAGCCGTCTGTGTGAGTGAGCGTTACTTGATTAGATGGCTCTTTGACGTAGGGTGCGGCTGCTGAAGTCAGGGATTTGGCAATAGCGTCGTTATTGACATGTATATATGTAGCTTGCTTATCCTTCACTACCTGTAACCAGCTATTGATGGTGTCTGAAGCAACAGGAACTGTCTTAGCGCCGATTGTTAGACTTAAAGGTTGAGTGGTGATGTTTTGCAGGGTGTCGGCGAGTTGATTGTTGGCGATAACGGCGTTAGGCCCTTGCTTGGCTTGAGTCAGAACACGTGTGCTGGTGGCTGAGGCAAAAGTAATATGCGCTGACCAATAAGCTGCGCCAACTTGCGAGGCAGAACTGCCTACTAGCAAGAATAGCAGAGCAAACGCACCTAGACTGTAGCGGTGGAATAACTCTGCAGGGTAAGACCAAGGAGAATGATGAGTATCGGCAGGAACCTCAAAGACAGCAGGCTCAACTGCTGGTACGGACACTGCTTGCCTAAGTCGCACCGCGGGTTGCGGCAGTGCAGCTGGTCGAGCAGTCTGCATCTTAGGGCGTGGCAGCACAAAATCGTTACCTACCATGATGTACAACTCATTTTTAACTCTGTTTTTTCACACTTTTGGGTTTTTGTAGCCCTTACCAAGAATTATACGCTGCGTAAGCGGTTTGTAAAGAGTTTTGCCAACGTGTTTGCTACAATGGATGTTAATGTCGATTGCTTTGTTAGTTATTGGGCTCATCCTGTTTGTCGGTCTTGTGGTAGTCCATGAGTTCGGACACTTCATTGTGGCGCGTCGTAATGGTGTTGAAGTTGAAGAGTTCGGTATATTCTTCCCACCAACTCTCTATAGACATAAGACTAAGGCTGGCTGGGACTTCACCTTCAATCTGATACCTCTAGGTGGTTTCGTTAAGCTCAAGGGTGAACATGATAGCGACACCGAGAAGGGCACCTTCGGGGCGGCTACTCTCTGGGTGAAGAGCAAGATTATGGCGGCTGGCGTTGTCATGAACCTTCTGACCGCCTTAGTTATATTTACCTTTATAGCTCTTGTTGGCATGCCCAAGCTGGTCGATAACCAGTTTAGCGTTAAAAGTGACGAACACCTCACGAGCCAAAAAGTCCTAGTGGGCTATGTTGAGCCAAGCTCGCCAGCAGGTAAGGCTGGACTCAAATCCAACGATGAAATAACGGGCATCAAGCAGCCTGGGTACAGTCCAGTAGGTATCGTTAGTGCCAAGGATCTACCGAGTATCACTAAGGAATTTGCTGGCAAAACGGCCTACGTTTACTACGTTCGAGATGGTCAAGAAGACAAGGTTCAGGTCAAGATGTTGACTAGCGAACAAGTTGCCGCCAGCAAGAAGACCGATAACCCCAAAGGCTACCTCGGCATAATTCCAACCGACTACAGAGTCCAGCGCTACACATGGTCAGCGCCAGTGGTAGCTGTGGGCTTTAGTGCCCAAGTGACGGCTCTGACATTCCAAGGGCTTGGACACGCTCTGAGCGGCTTAGGCGGGCTAATAGCGGGTGGCCTGACGGGTAACACGACCGCCAGGCAAAACGGACAGGCTAGTGCCACAGAGCAGGTGGCGGGACCAGTGGGGATATTTGTAATATTGCAGAACGGTAGCTCATTGGGTTACCAGTTCGTGCTATTAATTATCGGAATAATTTCTCTGACATTGGCGATTATGAACATTTTGCCTATTCCAGCGCTTGATGGTGGTAGGCTTTGGATTACGCTGGCCACTCGGGGGCTCAAACGGCCGTTATCGGCCAAACGTGAAGAGGCGATTAATATGGCTGGCTTCATGCTGTTGCTAGGCCTAATCTTCTTAATCACCATAGTCGATGTCAAACGCTTCTTCTGACCCCAAGACAGATAAGACAGAACTGACCAAACACTTCATTGTGCCTTGGCACCCAATACTGGGGCTAGTATTCATAGTCGCGACTTATTACGCTGCTCAGATTACGGCCAGCATAGTTCTGTACTTATACGCATTACTTAATCATTGGACTCAGGTAGAGGCTGCTTCTAAGCTCAACGGTTCGGTAACAGCCCAGTTCGTCTACATCTTAATTACAGAACTTCTCATAGTCGGTGCGATCTATCTCTTCCTGAGGATGTACAGACTTGGCTTTGCTTCTATAGGTCTCAAGAAGTTCCGTCTCAATGATTTGTTCTATGGTCTGGCAGCTGTGCCGGTGTACTTCATCCTATATCTGATAACCGTAGGCCTAATCAGTCATTTCGTGCCTGGACTCGACATCAACCAAGAGCAACAGCTGGGCTTCAATAATGTTCATGGGTTATGGCCGCTAGCAATGACCTTTGTCGCTCTAGTGATTCTGCCGCCCCTAGTCGAAGAGATAATGGTTCGTGGCTTCCTCTACAGTACACTCAAGAAAGCCATGCCTACTATTGGTGCAGTGATTGCGACTAGTGCTGTATTCGCAGCAGCTCACCTGCCAGAGGGCGGGGCAGCCGGGCCTTTGTACATTGCGGCGCTTGATACCTTCGTGTTGAGTCTGGTGTTGATCTATCTAAGGGAAAAGACGGGTAGCCTGTGGGCTAGCATTACATTGCACGGTTTTAAGAACGGAATTGCGTTCGTAGCGCTATTTGTATTACACCTCAATTAATGTTATAATCATATAAATGATAAGTAGTAATTCGAGAGAGCTAGTTGTATTAAAGCACGGTTCTTCTTCTGTCGAGAACTCTGATGGCATGGGCATTAATCAAGACCGTGTCAATTTCCATGTTGCACAGCATCGCCTATTGCGCGCCAATGGTATGGATACCGTCGAAGTTAGTTCGGGTGGAACAGTTGATGGCAAGGAGTACGCTACAGAGCTAGGACTAGATATTGCTGACTATGAAAACAGCGAACTTGCCGCACTTGGTACATCTGGCCAGATTGCTCACTGGCGAGAAGCTGGGCGTCCTCATGCTCTACCTGTAGCCCAGGTTTTATCAACACATGAACAGATTGACGAAGAAGCTGCTGGCAAAAACATTACCGAAGGTATTCTTAGTCTGACACGCAAAGGGGCTTTGGTGGTCGTTAACGAAAGCGATATTGCTGCCTTTGAAGAAATGAACGAATACGAGAAGTCTGTAGTCGCCAAAGAACAAGGGGAGACTGATGTCGAACCTGACAACGATTGGCTGGCAGCACATCTTGCTATATCACTTGGGGCTTCAAAGCTTCTATTGCTGGGCAAGATGCACGGGCTAACAGTCGAAGGCAAAATTGTTCGCGAGCTTCATGTCGACGATATACCTGAGATGCTTACGCATTGCGATGGATCAAGCCGATCTGGCACCGGTGGCATGGCAAGCAAGCTTCTGGCAGCCGAAAAGGCTGCTAGGGCAGGTATAGACGTTAGAATCGGCCATGCTTTTATAGACTTAAACTATCTGTTGAGTCACAATGACGCGACTAGAGTGGTACAATAATGTGCAGTTAACGCGCATTATGAAACTTTCTAAACTATTCACTAAGACGAGCAAGAATGTACCAGCTGACGAGACGTCCAAGAACGCTCAGCTACTGATTCAGGCTGGCTTCATATATAAGGTGATGGCTGGCGTTTACGCCTATACGCCACTTGGCCTACGAGTTGTTGAGAATATCAAGCAGATTGTTCGCGAAGAGATGAATGCCATTAATGGTCAAGAGTTGATCATGACTAACTTGCAGCGCACTGAACCGTGGCAGACGACCGGACGATGGGATGATAAGGTTGTCGATATTTGGTTCAAGACCAAGTTGAAGGATGACACAGAGCTAGGTCTAGCTTGGTCGCACGAAGAGGCAATTATCGATATGATGAAGCACTTTGTAAGCAGCTACAAAGATCTGCCAATAAGTGTTTATCAGTTTCAGACTAAGCTTCGCAATGAGCTGCGAGCCAAGAGTGGGATTATGCGCGGACGCGAGTTCGTCATGAAGGATATGTACTCGTTGAGTGTTGATGCCGCCCAGCACGACGCCTACTACAACTCGGCAATTGAGGCGTATAAGAAGGTCTATGATCGATTAGGTTTGGGGGAAGACACTTATGTGACTTTTGCTAGCGGTGGTGCGTTTACCCAGTTCAGTCATGAGTTCCAGACCGTTTGTGAAGCGGGTGAGGATGTTATTTATCTTCATAAGGGTAAGAACATTGCTATCAACGAAGAAGTTCTTAACGATGAGAGCCTCGCCAAGTTAGGCATCGCTCGCGACGAGCTAGAAGAAGTTAAGAGTAGTGAGGTTGGCAATATCTTCAACTTCGGCACTGATAAGAGCGAACAGATGGACTTCGGCTTCACTAACGAAGCAGGCGAAAAGCAATTCATACATCTCGGATCTTACGGAATCGGCATCACCAGAATAATGGGTGTTATCGCTGAGAAATTCAGTGACGACAAAGGTCTGGTTTGGCCCGAGAATGTCGCTCCAGCCAAGGTTTATTTGGCCAGATTGGGTGATTCCACCGAAGTTATTAAGCAGTCCGACGAACTTTACGAAAAATTAACAGCAGCCGGCGCAGAGACATTGTATGATGACCGTGATATGCGTCCTGGACAGAAGTTTGCGGACGCCGATCTGCTAGGTATTCCGTACCGTGTAGTGATCAGCGACAAGACAGTTGCCGTCAGCAAATACGAGCTAAAAGCTCGCACATCTGATGACTCCAAACAAGTCGATATCAACGAACTATTTAAAATACTAGGAATTACAGACTAACCGTTGTTATAATGGTGGTCTGATCCGTAGTCTGAATGAGAAGGAGGGAAGACCGATGAAGAAGTTATTTCGATTGACCCAAGCGGGTGTGAACGAACTACAAGCCGAACTTGATACCCTAATTGGCAAGCGCACAGGTATTGCCGAGGCTATTCGCTATGCTCGTGAACTTGGTGACCTTAGCGAGAACGCTGAATACCAATCTGCTCGTGCCGAACAAGAACGTCACGAAGCGCGTATTAGTGAGATTGAGAACATACTGCAAAGCGTAGAAATCATCAAGAAGCCACGTGGTGACAGCAAAGTCCAGCTAGGCTCGGTTGTTAAGCTCAAGGGAGTTGGCGGTAAGGCTAAGGAGTTCCAAGTTGTTGGTACGGTCGAGGCTGATCCGCTTAATGGCAAGATTAGTGACGAATCACCAATTGGTCAAGCTCTACTAGGTCAAAAAGTCGGTGAAACGATCGAGATCGCTACTCCTAGTGACACTAGCGCCTACAAGATCGTCAGCATTAGCTAGGTAGCGCATAATTATTTCGTTATACTTACGTTAAAGATGCAGTGGCTCAATAAGATAGTTAATGATTTAATAGCGCGTCATCCAGACGGTGAAATTGTTGTGTCCTCTGGCGTGTCCCCATCTGGTACTTATCACTTAGGAACACTCAGGGAGGTGCTGACAGCCGAGGCAATAGCTTATGCTGTACGGCAAAAGGGGCGACAATCGCGTCACATACATGTGGCTGATGATCTAGACGTCTTCCGCAAAGTGCCCGCAGACGTACCAGAGGGCTTCAAGCAATATCTAGGTAGGCCACTTTGTGATATACCGGCACCAGATGGTTCGGAACAGTCGTATGCCGACTACTACCTCAGTGACCTCAATATTGCTGCTGATAAGATGCATACGGATATAGAAGTAATGCGGGCTCACGAGAAGTATCGCGCAGGGTTTTTCGTTGAAGCAATCGAGAAGGCCTTGGCTAAGACGTCAGAAATCAAGCAAATTCTAGAGACAATCTCAGGGCACAAAGTCGACAATCAGTGGTCGCCGATTCAGGTAGTTGAGGATGGCTATCTCAAGAACCGGCAATTCATTAGCATGAACACCGACGACAAGACCTTGAACTTCAAGGACGGCGAAGGCAAGGAACGTCAGATCAGCTATGCCAAGGGCGAAGTGAAGCTCAATTGGCGGATTGACTGGCCAGCCCGTTGGTGGCTGCTTAATGTGGCAGGCGAGCCGTTTGGGCGCGATCACGCTACCAAGGGCGGATCTTATGACACAGGCTCAGAGATTGTTAAGCAGGTGTATGGCGGCGAACCACCACTGCCGATGCCGTATAACTTCATTAATCGTACTGGCGACACCAAGAAGATGAGCAAGAGCGCCGGCGACACTATAACTGCCTCGGCATTGCTCGAAATCCTGCCCGCCGAAGTTGTTTGGTTCTTCATACTGCGTTACGCACCTGATAAGCAGCTATTCTTCGACGAAGGCGAGACCTTAATGCGCCTAGTTGATGAGTTTGGTGAATTACTTGCCAAGACTGACAAGTCAGACGCTGACAAGCAGTTAATAGATATTTGCTTACATGGTGTAGAACAGCCGACAGTTAGTCGTGTGCCTTTCTCGCATCTCGTTGCGAGTTATCAAGCGGCACTGAGAGATGTGGACCGAACACTCGAGATCATTGGGCGCACCGAATATGCTCAAGTGGTGCAAGAAGATGCTGACATTATCAGTAATGAGCTACATTTCATCGATGCCTGGCTCGATAAGCACGCACCTGAGGAAGTTAAGTTTTCTCTGCTGGATGAAGTTGATCAATCTGAGTTCACAGCTGCTCAACTTACATTCCTAAAGGAGCTCGGCAACAAAGTAGCCGAAGCGCCAGAAGACGCCGATGGCGTGTGGTTCCATAATGCAATCTACGAGCTAAAGGACAGTACTGGGCTAGCTCCTAAGGAGTTATTTACTACTTTGTACAAGTTAATAATAGGCAAAACATCAGGTCCACGCGCCGGTTGGTTCCTCAGCATCTTGCCTAGAGACTGGCTGATCAAGAGACTGAAGCTAGAGGCCTAGGTGGTAGAAGTCAGCGAAGAAGAGTTTCAGCGTCTGATCGATGAGGCGCTGGGCGAGTTGCCCAAGCAGCAAGTCGAAAACATCAAGAACGTCGCGATCCTGTACGAAGATTTGCCTACGGAGGATCAGCGAGCCAAAACTAATCTGCATCCCAACCAAACTCTGCTAGGGCTGTACGAAGGTATTCCGCTAACTAAGCGTCAGGGTATGAGTACGACTTTGCCCGACAAGATAACTCTATTCAGGGTTCCGTTGCAGTACCAGTCTAATACTCCAGCCGAGCTCAAAGAGAATATTAAGCACACGCTGTGGCATGAAATAGCCCATTACTTTGGGCTAGATCACGACCGAATTCACGAACTAGAGTAAGCTCTAAGCTGCTTTCTTGGAAGCGGCCTTCTTGCCAGTATAGCTAGCACGAACCTGGAACAAGAAGTATGCACCAATAGCTGAGCCAATCAGTGAACCAATTAGGTTGCCGACACCGCCGTAGCTGGTGAATAGAACTACTACCCCATAAACTACGTTCAATAGTGCTGCGTAGAATAGCAAGTTCCAACCTGACTTCTTGCGATCACGCAAACCAGGGAAGGCGGCAATGTAGATCAATGCTTCAATTGTTAGTACTGCGAGACCAACCCAAATACCAGCACTCAGTCTATTAACGTCTGCTACAGCAGGTCCGCCGTAAGCAGCGCTAAGAGTGTTAGCGTAATTGATCAAGCTACTGGCTGCGTGTGCCCATGTCCAGACACCGTAAGCTGCCCAAAGGCTCAGAAGACCAAAAACAAGGCTCAACCAAGGGAGCCATTCCACTAACATTTTCTTACCACCTGCCGGTAACGCCGGTGCGTTCTTAACGAATAAATCGTCCAGTGATTTTTCTATAGGTTCTAGAGCACTCATATTGATCTCCCAACTCGCTATTATCTTAATAAGCTTAATGTATGCTTAATGAGTAAAGTTTGCAACACCTTATGCACAACTTCAGTAATTATTTTTACTTCCTAGGTTTGCCGTATAATGTAATCACATGACGAAAACTCGCGAACATCGCAAAATCCAAAACATTTGGAACAAAATATGGAAGGACGAGAAAGGGCAAGTCGTTATCTGGCAAATGCCGAATAAGTGGCTGATTGGCTGGGCGGGATTTACGTGCCTGTCGTTGCTAGTTAGCGGGTGGACTGCCGATGTGTTGTCTTGGATTGCCTCGGGATCGTTGATTACTTGGGCTGCGCTTGAGATTACCCAAGGCGCTAACTACTTTCGTCGTGTCTTCGGTCTTGTAATTCTGGGCTTTTCTATCGCTACTGTGCTTAAGAGCCTATAATCTAACTTAGAAAGAGGCTTTGATTATGGAGAAGGCAATTTTTGCAGCTGGGTGTTTCTGGGGGGTTCAGTATTACTTCGACCAAGTACCAGGAGTCACCAAAAGCATTGTTGGTTACACGGGCGGTCATACAGACAACCCTAGTTACGAAGCTGTTTGTACTCATACAACCGGACATGCCGAAGCTGTTGAGTTAGAATTTGACCCCGAGCAGGTTAGTTACGAAGTTCTATGTAAGCAGTTCTTCCATATGCATGACCCAACCCAGCTGAATCGGCAAGGACCTGATGTCGGCGATAGCTATCGTACAGCTGTTTTTTATATGACAGAGCAACAAAAGACGATCGCTGAAGCTGTAAAGTTAGCCGAACAAGCTAACTTTGACAAACCGATAGTTACCGAGATAACAGAAGCCACTACGTTTTGGCCAGCCGAAGATTATCATCAAAAGTATGCGGAGAAAACGGGCAGAGGCATGTGCCACATTCCTTATGAGCCTGTAAACTAATCTCATGGCAGCAATTATCTTCGACATGGACGGCACGATAGCTGATAGCTTTGACTATGTGCTTGGGTTTTTGCTCAAGCAAGGCAAGCTGCCGCCACTTAACGAACGCGACAAGGATAAGCTGCGTAACTTATCAATGGTAGGTATGGCTCATCACCTCGGCTTCCGTCGGTGGCAGCTGCTTTTTTTGTTCTTCAAAGGTAGGCGCTTAATGAGTCGGTCTATTGAGAAGGTTCAGCCTTTTGAGGGTACGCCTGAGATAATTCGCAAGCTTCAGGCCGAAGGACACGAATTATTCATCATCAGTAGTAATAATTCACGAAATGTTAATCATTTTTTGCGTCATCACAAGCTGTATCAATACTTTACAAAAGTTTATGGCGGGGTGGGGTGGTTCGGCAAAGCACCTGCCTTACGCCGGCTGCTACGAGAGCAAAGCGTGGATGTCAAAGATGCCGTATATATTGGTGATGAATTACGAGATGTCGAAGCAGCCAAATCCGTTGGGATGAGAGTCGTGGCGGTAAGTTGGGGTTTTGCTAATCGCAGCAACTTGCAGGCTCTCAAGCCGACCGCCGTTGTCGATAATCGTGAAGAATTAATGAAAATACTCGAAGAGATCTAGCAGTCTTCTGCCAAGCTGTTGCTATACTGTAGGCATATGGCATACACGAGACGGAGTTCAGCGCCCTACGCTCCAGGGCAGGCGACGGCCTTCAAGGTCAGTCGTTCCAAGATCGAATTATTCATGCAGTGTCCACGTTGCTTCTGGCTTGATACGCGGATGAAGATTAGGCGCCCGAGTGGTCCGCCGTTCAACATCAATAAGACAATTGATGAACTTTATAAGAAGGAATTCGATCGTCACCGAGCATCTGGTACGCCTCACCCGATTATGGCGGATAATCAGATCAAGGCTGTGCCTTATCAGCACCAAGATCTCGATAAGTGGCGTTATAACTTCACAGGAATAGTGACTGTCCACGAACCGACTAATCTACACGTTTTTGGTGCTCTAGATGATGTTTGGGTCGATGAAGACGGTGAGCTGATCGTTGTTGATTACAAGGCCACCTCCAAGAACAAAGAGGTGAGCATCGACTCCGATTGGCAAATCAGCTACAAGCGCCAGCTAGAGGTTTATCAATGGCTACTGCGCCAGAACGGTTTCCTTGTCAGCGACACTGGCTACTTCGTCTACACGAATGCCCGTGTTGATGTTGACGCCTTCGGCGACAAGCTTGAGTTCTTCACTAAGCTCATTCCGTACACCGGTAACGATGCCTGGATTGAACCAACTCTGGTAAAAATGAAGGCCTGTATGGACAACGACACGATGCCACCAGTAGGTGATGCTGCTATGGGTGGTCCGTGTGATTTCTGCAGCTATGCTCGCTCACGTACAGAACTCACGCTCAAAGCCCTCAGAAGTAAGTAATTTTATTATGTCTCGATAGGCAAGTATATCGATTAGATATACTTTTGATATCTTTTGCATATAGAATTGATATGGTGGCCAAATTAGTAACGTAAATTCCAAACAGAACCCATTAGTAAACCGATAAGCTATAATTATTATCATGCTAGACATTCAATACATCCGTGACCACGCTGACGAAGTGGCTGAGAAGTCCAAGCAAAAGGGCTACGATGTCGATATTCAGCAATTGCTGGGCTTCGATAAGGAGCGCCGCGAGCTGATTGGCCAGGTCGAAGAATTACGCCAACAGCGCAACGAGCTGAACTCTCAGACCAAGGGCAGCAAGCCGAGCGAAGATCAGATAGCCAAAGGCAAGGCTCTACGTGATCAAGTAACTGACCTAGAACACAAGCTAGCTTCGATCGAGAAGGAGTACACCATACTACTTAAGACCGTGCCGAACATGCCACTCCAAGAAGTACCTGTGGGCGCTAGCGAAGACCAAAACGTCGAGGTCAAGAAGCAAGGTGAGCCAACTAAGTTCGATTTCACACCCAAGAGTCACGCCGAAATAGCCGAGGCCAAGGGCTGGATAGACAAGGAGCGGGCGGCCAAAGTCGCTGGTTCAAGATTTGCATATCTCAAGGGCGACCTAGTTAAGCTGCAGTTCGCAATTATTCAATTCGTAATGGACAAGCTGACAGACACTGAATTTCTTGATGCAATCATCAAAGAGAGCAACTTAAAGGTTAGCAATAAGGCATTCACGCCTGTGCTGCCTCCGTATATGATCCGAACTGAAGTTTACGATGCCATGGATCGCCTCGAGCCGCGTGAAGATCGCTACAAACTGGAGAATGATGATCAGTGGTTGCAGGGCAGTGCCGAGCATGTTCTTGGCAGCATGCATATGAAAGAGGACATTCCTTATGATGACCTACCTGTACGTTACCTAGGCTACGCTACAAGCTTCCGTCGTGAGGCTGGTACTTACGGCAAGGACACCGAGGGTATTTTTCGCATGCACCAGTTCGACAAGCTAGAGATGGAGAGCATAACAGATGAGACTACTGGCTTAGATGAGCACAAATTCCTTGTAGCCATTCAGGAAAAGCTCATGCAAGAGTTGCAAATACCGTACAGATTGTTAGAGAAATGCACCGCTGACATTGGTAAGCCCAACGCCAAAGGCATGGACATCGATGCCTGGCTGCCAGGCCAGAACCAGTACCGCGAAACACACACCGCTGACTATATGACTGACTATCAGTCACGACGCATGAACCTTACATACAGCAAAGGTTTAACACACACCAACGACGCCACAGCCTTCGCGCTAGGCCGCACTATGATAGCTGTCATAGAGAACTATCAAACAGCCGAAGGCGACGTCAAAATACCAATGGTACTGCAGCCCTTCATGGGTGGCAGAGCAGAAATTTAGCCAAGATCCAAGTTGTCGACAGAGCGTATAATGTAAGTAGGAGGACAAATGATACAAAAATTTGAAATTAACGGTGTGCACACGGTAGTTGACGACAAGCTTAGGGCTTACGTGACTAAGAAGATTGGTGGCCTCGATCGCTACATATCTAAGCACAGCCGCGAGAGTGCTCACTGCGAAGTCCATCTTAAGGAAGGCAAGACCAAGAACAATAATCACTGCATATGTGAAGTCACATTAAGGCTGCCACACCAAACAATTGTTATCAAAGAGAGCGCTCTCAATATGTACGCTGCCGTTGATATTGTAGAGGCTAAGCTCAAACAACAACTCCAGAAGTACAAAGATCTCCATGGCAGCGGCAAGAGCCAGCGGCACTTGTTTGCGCGCTTCCGCCGTCGTTCAACATGAAGTAGAATATACGGCAAATAAAGGTCGCTTTTGGGCTGCAAAACAGCTATAATTTAAGTTATAAATTTGTTAGACATTCGTAACGGGGAGAGAAGGGTACAAACAGAGGGCTAATGAATATTGTCTTTAAGAAAATTCTGGGTGATCCGCAGGCCAAGACGGTCAAGCGGTTGCGTAAGCGCGTCAAAGCCGTCAACGCTCTGGCCGATAAGTACTCTAAGATGAACGACAAACAGCTTAAGGAACAGACAGAAGTTCTTAAGAAGCGCCTCAAGAAAGAAACTCTAGATCAAATCTTGCCCGATGCCTTTGCAGTCGTGCGTGAAGCCGCAACTCGCTCACTTGGCATGAGACACTTCGATGTTCAGTTGATTGGCGGCATGGTGCTGCACGAAGGCAACGTGGCCGAAATGAAAACCGGTGAAGGTAAGACTCTTGTGGCCACAGCACCACTTTATCTCAATGCCCTGACAGGAAAGGGTGCTCATGTCGTTACGGTTAACGATTATCTGGCCCAGCGTGATGCCGGTTGGATGGCGCAAGTTTATTACTTCCTAGGTCTCGACACCGGTGTTATTCTTGGTGATCAGAGCTACATTTATGACCCGGCCTTTACCAACAATGAGCATGAGGATGAGCGTTTCCACCATCTTAAGCCAGCGACTCGTCAAGAGGCTTATGCAGCTGATGTAACATACGGAACCAATAATGAGTACGGATTCGACTATCTAAGAGACAACATGGTTCGTGAAGAAGACCAGCTGCGCCAACGCGACTTGCATTATGCGATCGTTGACGAAGTTGACTCCATTCTAGTCGACGAAGCTCGAACACCGCTCATTATTAGTGCACCAAGTGTTACTAGCGGTAATGCTTACGCACAATTCTCCAAAGTCGTAATACAACTAGTGAAGGAGAAGCACTTCGAGACTGACGAGAAGCGCAAGACTGTTATCTTGAATGATGCTGGAGTAGAGAAAGTCCAGAAGATACTAGGTATCGACAATCTCTACGGCTCAGACAATATCAGGACGATTTATCACTTGCAGCAGGCGCTGCGAGCCCACGCATTGTTCACACGTGACAAAGATTACGTCGTAACTCAGGAAGGCGAAGTTGTTATTGTCGATGAGTTCACAGGTCGTTTGCTAGCTGGTCGTCGCTACAACGAAGGTCTGCACCAAGCTATCGAGGCCAAAGAAGGTGTCGAAGTTCAGCAGGAGAGCATGACACTGGCTACTATTTCTTTCCAGAACTATTTCCGTTTGTACAACAAGTTGGCAGGTATGACGGGTACGGCGCTAACCGAAGCCGAAGAATTCCACCAGATATATAAGTTAGATGTGGTGGAAATCCCATCCAATCGTATCATTGCCCGAAACGACAAGACCGACCGCATTTACCGCACCGAAAAGGATAAGTTCAAAGCCATTGTTCGTGAGGTCAAAACTCTTCACACCAAGGGGCAGCCAGTCCTGATTGGTACCGTATCAATTGAGAAGAACGAAGCCCTAGGCTCAATGCTCAAGAAGGCCGCTGTTCCGCACCAAGTGCTTAACGCCAAGAACAACGAACGTGAAGCTAAGATCGTCTCACAAGCTGGTGAAAAGGGTGCCGTAACACTAGCCACCAACATTGCTGGTCGTGGTACTGACATCGTTCTAGGCGATGGTGTCAAAGATCTTGGCGGTCTATTCGTACTAGGTTCGGAGCGTCACGAGTCACGCCGTATCGACAACCAGTTGCGTGGTCGTGCAGGTCGTCAGGGTGACCCTGGAGTAACCCAGTTCTTCGTTAGTACCGAAGATGACTTGATGCGTATATTCGGCGGCGACAAGATTGCCAACATTATGAACCGACTCAAGGTAGAGGGCGACGTACCGATCGAGAACCGCCTCATAAGTAAGTCACTAGAAGGTGCTCAGAAGAAGGTTGAAGGCTTCCACTTCGACCAACGTAAGAGCGTTGTGCAATACGACGATGTTATGAACCGACACCGTAAGGCTATCTATGCTATGCGCCGTGAAATACTACGCTCTGAGAACATCAGCAAGCGTATCAAGATTATGGTCAGTGACCTTTGCCATGACTTGGCAACTTCATCTTTAGTAACAACTGACAAGTTCGAGGATGCTCTCCGTGAGGCATTTCCGTTTGATGAGTCTACGCTGGATCGTTTGTTCGATACCGATGCGACTAAGTTCGAGAAGGTTCTTAAGACCGAAGCTTCTGAGCTATACGAAGCTCGCGAAGTAGCATTTACCGAAGATATCCTGCACAAAGTCGAGCGTGATATTTACTTGCAAGTTCTCGATAATCTCTGGATGCAACACCTTGAGAACATGGATCACCTGAGGGAAGGAATCCACTGGATGAGCGTTGGCCAACAAGACCCATTGGTTGAATACCGCCGCCGTGGACAGCTACTGTTCGATGACCTTCAGAATAGTCTAAGACACGATGTCGTAAGGGCTCTATTCCACGCCCAGCCAGTTTCTCAAGAAGACCTGGATCGTGCTACCGAGACCGAACTAACCCTAGCTGCCCGTGGCTCAGTCAGCAACGCGGCGCAGATTACATCCAGCGAGACCGAATTCGAGGCCAAAGATTTCACTGACAAAGAAACAGCTAGGGCGACCCAGAAGCAGCAAACAACTAAGCGCAAGAAGTCTCGCAAGACTGAGCGTAAGCGCAAGACCGCTGCCAAGCGACGGAAGAAATAGTACCGAGCATGCGACACACGGTTTCCGAAGTCGGCCTTAAGAATGGTGCCAAAGGTCTGTTAATCAATATTCCTGATGCTTCGGTCATGACAATCGATATCAACTTCAGAGCTGGTGAATACCTAGTCGTACCTGATAAGTGGGAAGTGCCACATCTTATGGAACATGTGCTACTAGGTGCCAACGAGTTAATTCCCAAGGCTAGAGACTTCCAGGCTGAGCTAGAGAAGAACGGTGCTTACAGTAACGCTACGACTGGTGTTTATGACATTAACTATGAGGCCGAATGTGCTGACTTCGAATGGGATCGGGTGCTTGGACTGCTGCTGGCAGCGATTACCAAGCCATTATTCCTGGAGGAAGAGTTCAAGGCTGAATTCGGAAATGTCCAAGAAGAAATGACGGCTCGCAGCAACAACCATTTCCGTCGTCTGAGTCTGGAGATGCGTAAGGCGCTAGGCCTGATCGCTAAGACTGATACTGAGCGTCTAGAGTTGATGGCCAATGTGAGTGTCGAAGACGTCCGTGAACACTACAAGCGAACTCACAATGCGCCTAACATGCGGTTTGTGATTGCTGGCAATCTGTCTGGCGGCCGACGTAAGTCAGTTACTAGTCTGTTAGAGAACATTGAATTGCCAACTGACGGCGAACGCTTTGCGCTACCTAGTGAGCAGGCTAGAAGTCTACTTAAGCCCGTTTATATTACTAATGACACCGTAGAGAACCTATATTTCTACATAGATACCTTCACCAAGCGTCGCTTGGAAGATGCCGAGACAGACGCACTCAATCTAGTTAACACAATGCTGACCGAAACACTTTATTCCAAGATTCTTGGTACTGCTCGCGAGCAGGGTCTGGTCTATGGCATGAACTCAGGCGTTAGCCAGACGCACGATTCCAGCAACTGGTGGTTCGGTGCCCAAGTCTCTGACAAGAATGCCAAGCCACTCTTGCACATAGTTGAGCATGAGCTGGTCAAAGTTCTCAAGGGTGATATATCAGAGGAAGAAATCGAAGCTACCAAGCAGTACGCTCTAGGTCGTTTCCAACGTGGCGCCCAGACGGTGGGCGGTACGGCCGCAGGTTACGCTGGTCGCTACTTCTTCGATGGCGTGATTGACGATTATTACCACATACCGCGCCGCATTAAGGCAGTCGATAAGCAGCAAATTGTTGATGTTGCCAAGTCCATGTTCGCCGATAATGTTTGGGGCTTCGGTGTCTTAGGTAATTGCGGGCCAGAGTTTGCAACCGAACTTAAGACGCAGCTTAAGCCGCTCTGGAGTAAGCCAGCCGTAGCCTCAAAAGGGGAAGGTCATGGACGACCGGCTTAAGCAAGCTGAAGACCTCAAGCAACAGATCGGCAAGGCCTTAGAGCAGCTCAAAATCCAGCAACTAAGCCAGCAACTCTCCGACTTACAGGCTACCAGCCAGCAAGCAGACTTCTGGGACAACTCAAGCCAAGCTCAAGAAACAATGAAGCAAATTGCTAAGCTAGAAGCTCGCGTTCAGCCGTGGGTCAAGCTAGAGCAGTCCATCATCGACCTAAGTGACATGATAGGTCTCCAAGACGCCACCCTACAGAACGAACTTAGCCAGCAACTAACCCAAATAACCGACAAGTTCTCGTCCCTAAAGGAAGAGCTTAAGCTCAATGGACACTACGATAACCACGATGCAATTCTGAGTATTTATGCGGGAGCTGGCGGTACCGATGCGCAGGACTGGACACAAATGTTACTCAGAATGTACACTCGATATTTCGAAAATAACAGATACAAGGTCACGACTGTAGACGAATCAGCCGGTGAAGAGGCTGGTCTCAAGAGTATTACCATGGAAGTCGAAGGGCCTTTCGCTTACGGCAAACTCAAGAGCGAACATGGCGTTCACAGGCTAGTCAGACTTAGTCCGTTCAACAGTGACAACCTGCGCCAAACCAGCTTCGCCAAAGTCGAGGTAATGCCCAAGATCGACAAGCCTGACGAGCTGGACATAGACGAAAAAGATTTGAAAATCGATGTTTACAGAAGCGGTGGCAAAGGTGGACAGTCAGTTAACACAACCGACTCGGCAGTAAGGGTAACGCACTTGCCAACTGGGCTGACTGTGGCGATTCAGAATGAGCGCAGCCAGTTGCAGAACAAGGAAACCGCCATGACAATTCTAAGATCACGCTTAGCCCAGCTGCAGATAGAGCAACACGCCGAAAAACTAGGTGAACTCAAGGGACCCAACCAGTCAGCCGAGTGGGGTAATCAGATTCGCAGCTACGTGTTACATCCTTATAAGCAGGTCAAAGATCTGCGCACCAAGTACGAGACCAGTGATCCCGACAAAGTGTTAGACGGTGATCTTGAGCCGTTGATTAATGCCTACTTAGAAAACGTATTAAAAACATAGTCTAAATGCTGGCTGCGAGAACTTCGAACACTCTCTTGTGATTGGCTATGGTATCAATAGCTTGTTGTCCTGATCTTTTTGATCCATGGACAACGCTAGAAGCCTCAACTCGATTTCTTAGCAATTGATGCATGGCGTCACTACCTACTAACACTTTGTTACGGTAGCCATTAGCTAACGAACTATCAATGATTTTGTGGGGCAGTTCGGTTTCGTCTGTGTCGTCGTTTGCGGATTGTGCTTCTGGGTTAGCTGGCTCAATCATGCTAATAAGTGGCAAAAGCTTATGTTTGTGTATGGTCAAACTACCATACTTAATAGCTCGGTCTATATCTAGTCCGGTATCAAATTCTCCTCTTAGATAATTTTGGCCATAGACATCGACGTCAATCATAGCCGAAGGTGTTTTAATCCCAAAGACACGCCTAACTAGTGGTGAAGACGAGGGGTGCATGAATTCAGGCTTTGCTTCTGGATCAATCGGCCTTACTACAGAGACAAATGCCAGACTGGAAAGGTCTACTATAGACATCGAGGTTCGTCGGCGACATTCTGTTACGTCACGAAAACGCAAAAACGATGCCCCTGTTGTTAACACAGGTGTTTCGTGATGACCTACACCGTCAGTCTCGCGGTGCTTATCTAATACGCCCATAAATCGATCAAATTTATCAGCATGTTTAGATGTGAAGGCGCTTGTACCCAAGAAATGAACAAATGCAGGTGCAGCAGCTCCTTCGAAGTCTGTGTCACGTTCAGCTCCGTTCAACGCCAGCATTCGCTGAGCCACCGTATCATAGGCGTTATGCCGCTGAGCCTCTGCAAGCTCGACGTCACCGCTAAATTGAGATTCTAACGCAGTTCTCCTTATGGACATATGATTAACCTTTAATTCCTAGAGGTTTCATTATTTATGAAGCTACCAACGGATGCAAGCACAAGTAATATGACAATTTGCTATAATGATGATAATGATTCTCTTAGACAGGGTAACCAAAACCTACAACAAAGACCTAGGCTCAGCTCTAGATCGCATCACATTACATGTTGAACCAAAGGAATTCGTGATTGTTATCGGCCAATCCGGCGCCGGCAAGACGACTCTACTCAAGCTTCTAACTAGAGAAGAACGCCCAACCAGCGGTAAGATCATCATCGGTGGAATAGATTATGACAAACTCAAGGACAAAGATATTCCAATGCTGCGCCGCAAGATTGGCGTTGTGTTCCAAGACTTCAAGCTACTACCTAACCGTAACGTCTTCGAGAACGTAGCCTACGCCCTAGAAATCGTCGGCATCAGCAACCGCGAAATCCGCCACACTGTGCCCAAGGTGCTAGACATCGTAAACCTGAAGGGCAAAGAGAAGCGTATGCCCCAAGAATTAAGCGGCGGTGAGCGTCAACGTGTAGCCATAGCACGGGCTATTGTACGACAGCCAAGAATTCTGATTGCCGATGAGCCAACAGGTAACTTAGACCCCAAACACGCTTGGGATGTAATCAAAGTTCTCGAGAAGATTAACAGATACGGCACAACTGTTCTACTGACAACTCACAACCAAGACATAGTTAACAAGCTCAAGCGTCGTGTAGTCACCATCCAAGGCGGCAAGATCAGCAGTGACCGCGCTAACGCAGGCTATAAGGTCTAGCAGATGGAACGGCGACTGATAACAATTTGGCGTATCATTCACACTGGTATCGTCAACTTTATGCGAAGCATCAGTCTGGCTGTTGCCGCAATGGCTGTGATGGCTGTAACGCTGACGATCGTGCTTTTCTCAATTATTGCTAATGCTACCTTCGCCAACACTATCAATGACATTACTAGTAAGATAACCGTTTCGGCCTATCTTAAGGATGAGACTACCGATACCCAAGCCAAGAAGCTAGTGTCCGAACTCAAGAAACACCCCAATGTTACCAAGGTAGTTTATCTCAATAAGGAACAGGCTACACAAGCATATATAAGGCAGAACCTCGACAACAAAGAGCTGGTGGCTGCGATTACCCAAGCTGATAACCCTATTCCGCCAACGATTCAGATATCCCCAAGGAATCTTAATCAAGTGGACGAGATCAAAAACTTCCTAACAGAACCCGACAATAAGAGTTTGCAAACAGCTGACTCGCCATCCTACAACGACAAGCGCAGGGAGGCCATCGATAACATTGCTCATGCTACCAATGTACTGCGTAAGCTAGGTATTATCAGCGTCGCCGTCTTTGCCTTGACCTGTATTCTGACCATTTTCAATACCATCCAGATGGCCATATTCAACCGTCGGGACGAGATCCAGATTATGCGTTTACTCGGTGCTAGCACGAGTTATATAAGAGGGCCGTTCATTGTGGAGAGCGCTATCTACGGCTTGTTGTCGGCGGTGTTCTCAATACTGATCGTGAACTCGGCATTTCTAGCATCTAGCACAGCGCTACAAGCCAGCAGTCTAGGTCTGTTAGACATCAATTATGCCAACGAGTTCTTTGACGAACATTTCTTGCAGCTTTTGCTGTTCCAAATCGCTACTGGTATAATCATAGGTACCGTCTCTTCTGTCATAGCGACCGCACGGTACCTCAAATTCAAGACAAAGTAAGCATCGAGAAACAAACAGCAACTTAAGCGGCGAGGGGGCTTGATGCGATGTGCTATAATATATCCAGCGCATAAAAATACAAAAACAATGCCAAAAATACAAAAAACGTTCAAACACTATTATAAGACACGGGCTTTTCTAGCAGCCCTGACCTTGATGATGCTTGTGAGCGGTGCAGTCGCAGTTCATGCTGATCAGTTCGACGTTCAGATCAATGCTTTGCAGCAGCAGAATCAAGCTGCCCGAGGCGTGCTTAGCGGTCTAACTTCCGAGGCCAGCAGCTACCAACAGGTGATTGACCAGCTGCAGACTCAGATTAATGATATTCAGACCAAGATTGCTGCCAATGTGGCGCAACAGGAGGCTTTGCAGACCAAGATTACTGAGGCTAAGGCCAAGATCGCTCAGCAGAAGAAGTTCCTAGGACAAGACATTAAGTCTATGTATATTGACGGTCAATTGACGACGATCGAGGAGCTGGCGACTAGCAAGAACCTTAGCGAATACGTCGACAAGCAAGAGTACCGCGTTGCAGCCCAGAGCAAACTCGACACCACAATCAAGCAGATCGCTGCCTTGCAGTCTGAACTTCAGAAGCAAAAGGTCGAACTAGATACTCTCGTCGACTCACAGAAGCAACAAAACGACCAACTGGGCAGTGCTCAGTCGCAGCAGCAGAACCTGTTGTCGTACAACCAAGGCCAGCAGAATGCCTTTAACCAGCAGATCGGTGCTAACTCAAGCAAGATCGGTGACTTGCGTCGCCAGCAAGCCATCCTTAACTCTAGGTACAATGTCGGTAACTTCAGAGGTGACCCAGGCAATGGTGGCTATCCGAACTACTGGGCCAATGCGGCTCAAGACAGTCTGATCGACAGTTGGGGTATGTATAACCGAGAATGTGTCAGTTACACAGCCTACAAAGTTCACGAAGATTACCTAGCAGGCAGGAACAGTCGCGACATGCCTTACTGGGGCGGCATTGGTAACGCCAACCAATGGGATGACAATGCGCGCGCCTCAGGTATCCCTGTAGACACCAACCCAACCCCAGGTTCAATCGCTATCAGTAACTCTGGCTTCTATGGACACGCTATGTATGTCTCAGCCGTTAACGGCAACCAGATCTATATTCAGCAGTACAACGCCTCTCTTAACGGCACGTATTCTGAAGGTTGGCGCTATACAACTGGTCTAGTCTTCCTCCACTTCTAGTACGTTTAAACGGCAATTCAGCCATTGTTCTCCCTCGGGCACAGAACGGCCGTCGGGAGAAAATGGCCGAATCGCCTCAAGCGCACTTAGGAATTTGACCACCATATAGAAAACATATCTATTCTATATGGATTCTATATGCATCTAGTACGAAATCTATATAAGTTCTATATGGTCATCAAATTAGTGAAGGCGCCTAAGTCAGATTACTTGATGGGTGCCCGCAAAGACGACAAAGCCAAAGCCTAAAACCTCAAGCGTAAGCACAAATGGTATAATAGACAGCAATGAACTTGAGACCAAAAGTGAACGGCCGCAAAATCGCGCGTAGCCTAGTCAATATCTTTATCCTGCTGGCTATCTTCATGGTAGGTGTCAATGTCGGTAATGGACGTCTGGAATGGCAACGTCATAAGTCGGTTTCTCAGGAGTTGCCGTCCAAGCTCAACTACAGTAGCGTCGACAGCGTTTATCAGGCACTGAAGGCCAATTACGACGGCAAGCTAACCCAGAAGCAGCTCGAAGACGGCCTCAAGCACGGTCTAGCCGAAGCTACCAAGGACCCTTACACTAGCTACTTTACGGCCAAGGAGGCTAAGGACTTCAACTCGCAGCTTAACAACAGCTTCAGCGGCATTGGTGCACAGCTGGGCAAGGATGCTGACGGCAATCTTGAGGTTATATCGCCAATTGATGGTTTGCCAGCCGACAAGGCAGGCCTTAAGGCCAAGGATATAATCGTCTACGTTAACGGGACAAGTACCAGTGGTATGTCTGTAGATGACGCTGTCAGTCGAATTCGCGGACCCAAGGATACCAAGGTTAAGCTACAAGTTGTGCGCAACAGGGCCGAAACTCTAAACTTCACAATCACCAGACAAGATATCAACCTCCCAAGTGTGAAGACCAAGATTCTTGATGGCAACATCGGTTATCTACAGATCACCAGCTTTTCCAACGATACCAACGAGCTAGTTCAGAAAGCAGCTCAAGACTTCAAGCAGAAGAACGTCAAAGGCATAATTCTAGACATGCGTGATGATCCAGGCGGCTTGCTGGATGCAGCCATCAAAGTTTCTAGCCTATGGTTGCCGCAAGGTACGAAGATTCTAGATGAGAAGCAGGGCAACACCGTAATTGATAGCAGCTCAGCGACAGGCGGAGACATCCTTAACGGTATCCCAACCGTAGTTCTGGTTAATTCAGGCAGCGCTAGTGCCAGCGAAATCACCGCCGGCGCCCTCCGCGACAACAAGGCGGCCTACATAATAGGCGAAAAGAGCTATGGTAAGGGCGTCGTTCAGCAGCTAATTAACTTCGGTGACGGCAGCCAACTTAAGGTAACTGTAGCTAGCTGGTACCGACCCAACGGACAGAACATTAATCACCGTGGCATCACGCCTGACAAGGTTATCAAGATCACTCCAGAAGAAGCCAAGACTGGCAACGACACGCAGCTGAAGGCCGCCGAGGCCTACCTGACAGCTAAGCAGCAGTAGACTACAGCAGCTCTTGGGCTAGCGCTAGAGCCTTGCTAGCTGGTCGGCGTTGTTCGATCTTGCGTCGCTTGTCAGCGAGAGCTTCAAGACTGTCTTCAATGACTTGCTTGAGCTTCGGGTCGCCAACATGATCTTGAAGTCTTTGGAAGCCACGATTGCTGCGCTCAGTAGAGTATCGAGCTGACATAGCTACAGCTTTCTCAGCAAAAGGGCGATCGATTTTGTCAAAGTTAGTGTCTTCTGGAATATCAAGATTGCTTCGGTCTAAGTAATGAATGAATTGGTGCACGCTGCTAGAATCGGCGACATCATCAGTACCTGTTGCGTGCTTCTCCTCTAGGCCTTGGGCGAACAAGTAGATCCTAAATGCTTCTTCCGCAGTTGGTTGAATAAAAGCATGTCCATGAATAGAACGTATAAGCTCGAACTCCAATGCATTATTTGCTGCGATTGCCATGTCATAGGCTATCTCAAACAGACGAAGGCCAGCTTCGAGGTCGACTTTGATAAGTTGATCGGCAGACTTGGTGGCATAGAAGGGACCCATGAGTCCAGCGCCCTTAACTGGTGATGCAGGGCTTTTGACTAGTGCGCCGACCTTAGCGGTGTAAGTATTAGCAGCCTCAAACACTTTGACAGCCTGTTCTATAAGCTGTTTTTGACTGTAAGAAGCTACGTCCTCAGAGGATTTCTGACCAATAGTCTCTACTAAATTAGCACCAAATTCTGCCAGACTGTAGGCCTTTCTTATTGGGTCAGGTCTAGATTCGCCACCAAAGTCCTCGTAAGTAGCTATAATTTCATCGACTTGTACTTGCATCATGTGCACTAAGGCTTCTTCTAGTTCGGTATTTGTGTCAATTGCTGCAACGTCAAGTATAGCTTCAGTAACAGATACCGCCAGCATTTCTTTACGATCTAATCTGTCGTAGGTCGCTGGTATCGAATTGGCTAGCTCAAAAGCCTTTTCATAAATCATAAGTGGCTGGTTGGCTGAGTTAGGCTGCTCGGCTAGACCAAGGTAAGTAGCGTTCGTCGCAGATACCTCAGCTACACGAGCGATAGTATCAAATCCAAAGAAATGCCGACTTTTCTTACTCGCGGCACTTTCAAATAAAGCAGCAGCCGATTGCTCTAAGTAGGACGAGCCCTGAGCCATTAGAGACACCTCTTGCTGGCCAGTTTCTGTCTCTACTATGGATTGAGCCATCCATGTCAAAGCGTTAGCTTTAGCTCCGGAGCTCTCTATACCATCGGCCAAATGACTAGCACGCTCAGTCAGCTCTGCAATGCCCATAGCGTCATCACGAGCACGAATGCCGAATCCAACGGCTCGCACCATGCCATCAAGTAATATTTCTCTTGAGCGTTCATCCTCGAGTCCGGCTACGGAGCCTTCTATGACGTCTAGCATTTCAAGCACCGGCGGAACATCGCCGACCCTAACTAATCTAGCCATAGCCCCACGTTCTTCATAGTCCAACATCGGACGAAGCTCCCCATTAAGTTCTTCGGGTTGTAAACCAATAATGTGTTGAGTGAGCGTTTCAAACTCCGGTACTTGGCTAGTCATGCTGTGAGGCTTCCTCTTGAATTAAATTATGCCTATCATACGACATTATTTATTGTTTTTCAAGCTTGGTGAGTCACATCTGTAATATTGCCGATCAAAAACTTGCCATACAGATAGAAGTAAGGTAGCATAGAACGATTAAGAGAGGTGTTATAAGTGGCTGCCAAAGCGACTAAATATGTGTTTGTGACAGGAGGCGTGCTTTCCGGATTAGGAAAGGGTATCACCGCCGCCTCGATCGGCAACCTCCTCAAAGCTCGTGGCCTCAAGGTCAACCTCCAGAAATGCGATCCTTACCTGAACGTAGACGCCGGGCTACTTAACCCTCGTGAGCACGGCGAATGCTTTGTGACGAAGGACGGTGCCGAGACTGATCTCGATCTCGGTCACTACGAACGTTTCGTCGACGAAGAAATGACCACTCGTAGCTCACTAATGAGCGGCCGTGTATTACTCAAGCTTATCCAAGACGAACGGGCCGGCAAATTCGACGGCGAAGACGTTCAGATTATTCCGCATTTAACAGGGGCGATTCAGGACTGGATTATCAAGGCTGGTGAAGGCTTTGATGTTCATATTGTCGAAATCGGCGGCACTGTCGGTGACTACGAATCACTATCATTTGTCGAAGCTATCCGCGAATTAGGCGTGAAGGTTGGTCTAGAGAACTGTGCTTATGTCCACGTTGTTTACTTGCCGTACCTAGGTGCCAGTAACGAAACCAAGACTAAGCCAGCTCAGAACTCCGTACGTGAGCTACGTGGCCTCGGTATTGCGCCAGACATCCTAGTAGGACGCAGCGAGAAGCCTGCGAACGCGGCTGTTAAGACTAAGCTAGCCCTATTCAGCGGTGTCGACGAGAGCGCGATCGCATTGCTACCCAACGCGGCTAGCATTTACCAAGTGCCGCTAACTATCGAAGACACTGGTATTGCCGACGTAATTCTTGATCACTTAGGCCTCAAGGCTACCAAGAAGCCTGACCTGACAGATTGGCGTGCTGTGGTTGAGTTAGCCACCAAGAAGCACGATAAGCCGCTGAAGATTGGTTTTGTCGCTAAGTACATGGACAACACCGACACCTACATGTCCGTCTTCGAAGCGCTGAAGGCAGCAGCCTGGCACAATGACAGTGCAGTCGATATTCAATGGATCGATGCTTCGCAGTTTGACGAGCCAGGCGCAGACATTGCCTCAACGCTTGATGAGTACGACGGCATAGTCGTACCTGGCGGATTTGGCACGCGCGGACTTGAGGGCAAGATTAAGGCAGCCCAGTACGCTCTCAAGAATAAGAAGCCATACCTTGGACTATGTCT
This sequence comes from Patescibacteria group bacterium, assembly GCA_038064395.1. Classification (GTDB taxonomy): domain Bacteria; phylum Patescibacteriota; class Saccharimonadia; order Saccharimonadales; family UBA4665; genus JBBTTE01. The sequence continues at coordinate 74,255 of JBBTTE010000004.1, forward strand.
AGGCCTACAGATGGCTGTCGTGGCTGCCGCTCGTAACTCAGGCATCAAAGGCGCTACTACCTTCGAGCTTGATGCCGATGCTAAGGATTTGATCATCACGACTATGGCTGACCAGAAGGAAAAGTTAATGACAGGCGGCACAATGCGCCTAGGTGACTACAACTGTGAGCTAGAGAAGGGCAGCATTGCCGCCAAACTCTACGGCACAACTAAGATTGTAGAGCGTCACCGCCACCGCGGCGAATGTAATAATGAGTATCGTGACCAATTCGAGTCGTGGGGCATCCACGCTAGCGGAATTAACCCCGACAACAACCTAGTTGAAGTCATTGAAGGCACAGACCACCCATTCTTCGTAGCCTCCCAATTCCACCCAGAATTCAAGAGCCGTCCTAACCGTCCACACCCAATGTTTGCTGGTTTTATCCAGTCTTTGCTCTAGATCTGTCAAACCTGTTGCCATGCGCTGAGTTATGAGTTAACATAAGCGTTATGCAACCAACACAAACAACACCATCAGGCCGACCCAAGCGAATTCTACTAGTTGAAGACGATGATGCTTTAGCAAATGTTTATGTAACGCGTCTGCAGGCCGAAGGCTTTGATATCCGCCGCATGAACAATGGCGAAGAGGCACTTGCCGCAGCTATCAACTACAAGCCTGACCTTATCCTGCTCGATGTCATGATGCCCAAGGTGAGCGGCTTCGACGCCCTAGACATCCTCCGCAACACTCCAGAGACTGCCAACATTAAGGTGATCATGCTGACAGCCCTGTCTCAAGACAGTGACCAAGAACGCGCCAAAACTCTCGGCGCCGACGACTATCTAGTCAAGTCACAAGTAGTAATCTCTGACGTTATCGATCGCATTCGTTTCCACCTCGGCAGCTAGCAAGCCGCTACATAGAGTTGACTTTTTATAAAGCTTATGCTATGATTTGGTATAGTTAATAGCAAAACAAAAATGCCAGAACAAGCAACACATAATCCGCAAGTATTAGACGTAGAAGGCCAGGCTAATCAGTTGGCTGCCTTCGAAGACATAGTCAGTCCACAGGCTATTGAAGCCTTCGCTACGCGTATTGAAGATGAAGCCAATACTTTCTTTTATCCAACAGAGATAGCAGAGATCAACGCTGCCGTAAGGTCAGTAGGCGACCAAGAAGCTGCTGTTCGTGCAGATGAATCAATAAGTGAGACTGAGCGCGATGTTCGATTATCCGATGTGAATAGTCGATACAATGAGCTAGATGATAGAGAGCGAACAGTCGGAAAGCACAAAACCTTCTTGGAAGAACGACAGTATGAATGGCTCAATAATGGGCGTATTACCATAAAAGGTCAGGAACCAGAGGCCACTAAGCTTGTAAGTGAACTCCAGACCAAGGCCGCAAACACCGAAACAAGCTTCATACCCAATGAATCATTCCAAGCACTTATTGATCGAACAGGGCCGTCTGTATTAATAAAGTCTAGAGATAATCCAATGGAGTTTCCGCTGGCATCGATCGTATCGGCTCAAAGCTTTGAATCTTGGGAAACAGGACGTGGTCCAAACGCCATCAAGGACGGCAAAACTAGCCCCGAATTAATTAAGGATTACGCAGAGCGTAGCACTGAAATACCTCCAGTCGTCGATGCAACCGCTGTCATTCTACCGACAGGCGAAGTAGTTTTAAGCAGTGACGAGGCGCACAGAGTTGCGGCTGCAAAACTAAAGGGGCAAGAAACAATTAAGATCGAGAACTTGAAAGTCTATCGAGGTGTTCCGGTTGGCCAAGAGCAGAATTACTGAACAGTAACTTCGGTGCGAGGGACTGAGCGACCACTGAATGTGCGGAAACGACGAGTCTTGAAGGCTACGACACCATCACGAGCAGCGTGAATAGTGAAGTTGCGGCTGACCTTGGTGCCAACGCCACCGCGCTTAGTCATACCAACTTGGCGGACAATAACTTGGCCTACTTTGACCTTTTGGCCGCCAAATAGCTTAACACCTAGGCGTTGACCAGGACTATCATGTACGTTTTTGGCGGTACCGCCTGCTTTTACGTGGGACATATTACTTCCTTGTTATTACTATGAGCTCTCGGGCGACGATTTGATCTGATCTGTAATAAATCAGTTGATCATCCCGAATGTGCTCAAATCTCACTCGATTATAGCCCAAATCTTCAATCTGGTCAATAAGGGGTAGGTGCTTGAAGTGGTTTGGCTTGGTCTGCCAGGCGGGAACGGCTAGGCAAAGGCGGGTGTCCTCGGCGAGTTGGGTGTGGATGTTCTTGAGGAATTTCTTGATGATTAGGTTGCAGTCGGATGCCGTTTGAGCCAAAACTTCAGGGGTTGGCGTACTCGTGAAGGGACGACCCAGATAAAGTTCGGCAGCGACCATGTCGATTGGCGCAGTCCACTGGTGAGTCGTGGCGTCGCCAGTCTCTAAACGGTATTTGTTAGTCTCCATACCGTACAACTCAGCCAGCCAGTCGAGGTTGTCCTCTGTGTAGTCAGTCATGCGTGATTCGAGGTCGCTGCCGTAGACTTCATAACCCATCAGCGAGGCCTCCTGAAGGACTACGCCCGTGCCGCAGAAGGGGTCGAGGACGGTTTGGCCTAGGACTTTGCGGGGGATTGGCTGGCCAGCTGGAATGTCGCAGATTGATTCAAGCTTGTCGACGGCGATGGGGCCAGAGGCGAGATTGATCAGGATCTGGGCGAGCTTAGGGGGTAGCATGCCGACTTTGGCATCGCGCTTGGGGCGTTCGCGGTCGCGACGGGTGTAGGCTTCGATATCTTGGACCTTGACGGTTTGGGCGACTACTGTCTGGTTACCAGCTTTGACGAAGATGAGTTCCCAGCCGTTGGTGCCGGTTAGCTTGTTGTGGATGACTTGGGCGCTATTGAGTTCAGTCTCCTTGTTGGGGATTAGACGAACAGGGCGGCCTGTCTTGCGAATGGCTTTTTTGAGACTTAGGCCGGTGGCTTCGATGCGTCTGACGCCTTCTGAGAAGCCGTAGAGGCTGAGGCCGAGTAGCATTTTGCCCTCGGGCATGGCTTGGCTCTGGGCGGGGGAGGCCCCCAGCAGGAACTTCTCGACTTGACCCCAGTTGGTGGTATCGAGAGTGGTTAGGATTTTGCAGAATTTGATACTGCCGCCGAGACGATCAAAGGCCAGCAGACAGGGGTCGACGTCAACGATTACGGCTTGGTCGCCGACTGTCGTGAGCTTGTCAGCGCCATAGAGGCTCTCAAGCTCGGCGAGGCCGAGCTCGGGTTGGCGGCCGAGGATTAACAAACTTTGCATGCTCCCATTGTAACTCGCCTTGGTATAATAGTGAGCAATGAGCAAAAACAGTTGGTTATGGCGGCGCTGGAAACTAGTGCTGAACTTGGTGACTTTGGCAGCGCTTGCCATCTTGATTTACGCATTGCGTGATCAGTTAGCAGATACTCTATCTAATCTGACCCGGGTGAATGCCTATGCGCTGCTGTTAATTATTCCAGTCGAAATCCTGAACTATCACTCACAGGCCAAGCTCTACCAAGGCTTATTCAAGATCGTTGGCAATAAGTTGTCGTATAAGTTCTTGTACAAGACTTCGCTGGAGCTGAACTTCGTTAATCATGTTTTCCCGAGTGGTGGTGTGACTGGTATTTCGTACTTCGGGCTGCGTATGCGCGATGGCGGATCGATTACTGGCGGCAAGGCGACCTTGGTGCAGGTTATGAAGCTGGGGCTGACATTCTTGTCGTTTGAAGTTTTGATTTTGTTTGGCCTGATTAGTCTGGCGGTGATGGGTAATGTCAACAACCTGACGATTATGGTGGCGGCAATGCTTTCGACTCTGCTACTAGTTGGTACTGGAGCGTTTGTTTATATCGTAGGCAGTAAGGCACGGATAAATGCTTTCTTCGGGACGGTTACCAAGATTCTTAATCGCCTAATTCAGATTCTAAGACCGAATCATCCAGAGACAATTAACATTCGGGGTACACGTAAGCTGTTTGATGACTTCCATGATAACTATAAGGAAATTAAAGACAACTCTCACGAGTTGCGGTGGCCGTTCTTCTGGGCTCTGCTAACCAATATTACTGAAGTTGGAGCGTTGTATGTGGTCTATATCGCATTCGGTGAATTCGTAAACATTGGTGCGGTTATCTTGGCATATGCGGTGGCTAATTTCGCGGGGCTGATCTCTGTCTTGCCAGGCGGTATTGGGATCTACGAAGCGTTGATGACTACAGTGCTGGTCAGTGCTGGTGTTCCAGCCGCCGTCAGCTTGCCTGTGACTGTCATGTACCGCGTGATCAATACTGTGATTCAATTGCCGCCAGGCTACTACCTGTATCACAAGAATCTAACTCGCGAACCGGACAATTAATATGGTAGTGGGCGAGGCACTTGAGCTCAGTGTCAGCCAGTTCGTTGCGCTGCTTAATCAGACACTTGATTACGCCTATCCCGACGTGACGATAGTTGGTGAGTTGGCTAACTTCCGAGTAAGCAAGAATCGCTGGGTGTACTTCGATCTTAAGGATGAAGGCTCGACCGTTAAGTTCTTCGGAACGGTCTATCAACTATCCAGTCCGCTAGAAGACGGCATGGTGCTCAAAGTTCGGGGTACGCCGCGGCTGCACAATCTCTACGGCTTCAGTGTCAACGTCACTAGTATCCAGTTAGCAGGTGAAGGTAGCATTAAGCGCGCCGCCGAACTACTGAAGGCCAAGTTAACAGTTGAAGGCTTATTCGACCCAGCGCGTAAGCGGCAGCTGCCTTATCCGCCGACACGGATTGGTCTAGTCGCATCTAAGCAGTCAGCGGCTTACGCCGACTTTATCAAGATTATCAATGCCCGCTGGCAAGGACTTGTGGTTGAATTCATCGATGTCCAAGTGCAGGGTGAGATAGCGCCAGAACAGATCGCAAGCGCACTAGCACAGTTCAATGCACAGGCTGAGCCACCAGAGGTATTGGTGCTGATTCGTGGTGGTGGTAGTGCTGAGGATTTGGCGGCCTTCAGTACTGAGCTGGTCACACGGGCAGTGGCTACTAGTCGCGTTCCAACCCTTGTGGCTATTGGTCACGAAATCGACTTGTCGCTAGCCGAGCTAGCGGCGGATAGGCAGGCCAGTACGCCTAGTAATGCGGCCGAGTTATTAGTGCCTGATCGAGTCCAGGCTCTGGATGCTTTGGTAGCCGTGACGGCGCATTTGCAGCAAGCTGGCCAGTTGAGGCTGCAGTCAGCCAGACAGGGTCTGCTTGGACGGCAAGAGGCCTTAGGGCAGGCTCTGGGTCGTTTGCTGGATAGTTCGCGCGCCGATCTGCGTAGCCGGCATGAGCTACTAGGAGCGCTTAATCCAGAAGCCATTCTACGGCGGGGCTATGCAATTGTTCGTAGTGGCAACAAGTCGCTGCGGAGCATCAAAGGCTTGAATAAGAATGATATAGTAAACGTACAATTGTCTGATGGTAGCTTCGAGGCTACTGCAGTCAAAATAACAGGGAAGAAGAACGCCAAATGACTAAGTCCGCACAGCCAACTTACCAAGATCTTAAGACCGAACTAGATGACGTCATGTCCGAACTCAGCCGCGAAGATCTGGATATAGACAAAGCCTTGCAATACTATCAACGCGGTATCGAGCTGGTGAAGCAACTCGAAACATACCTCAAGACAGCCGAGAACAAAGTTCAAGAACTCCAGGCAACCCTTAAGACCGCCAAGACCAAATGATCTGGCTAGTAGCCGCACTAACGCTGTTAGTTATCTGCTTCAGCGGTGTTCTGCTGTTCGGTGCACCATACCTGCCAACCCTGAAACCGCAGGTTGAAGCAGCACTCAAGCTGGCCGATCTTAAGCCTGGCGAGACACTGCTAGAACTGGGCTGCGGTGACGGCAAAGTTCTGATCGCTGCCGCCAAGCAGGGTATCAACGTTGTTGGCTATGAGCTCAACCCCGTATTAGTAGTTATTGCTTGGCTGAGAACTCGCCGATACCGCAGAAACGTCAAGATTATATGGGGTGACTTCTGGAATAAACCGTGGCCAGAGGCCGAAGCGATATTCACATTCTTATTACCAAGATATATGTCTAAGCTGAATAAAAAAGTTATACAATATGACAGCAAACCGGTCAAGCTAATCAGTTTTGCGTTCGAGATTCCTGAGCTTAAGCCCACCAAGCAGGAGCAGGGCGTCTTTCGCTACGACTACAGATAGAGGTTAGAGGTGTTGCCAGTCACTAATATCTAGGGTAAGATTGACCCTATGAACAAGCATAACCAAGATGGCGCAATTAACGGCGTAGTGGTTTCTCTAGTCTTAACTGTACTACTGCTATTTGGCGCAATCGGCTTCGGCGCTTGGGCTTATACTAGCCAGCAAGATTACAAGAATAACTCCGATGAGAAGGCGGCTGTGGCGGCCGAGGCTGCCAAGAAGGAAGAGAGTATCAAGAAGGACAAGCAGTTCGCCGAAGAGATCAAGAATCCACTCAAGACTTATGTAGGGCCTGAGGCTTACGGAAGCTTGGTAGTTAGTTTTCCCAAGACTTGGAGTGGCTATGTCGACGATACTGGTCGTAGCAGTGGCCTAGTTGATGGTTACTTCGCCCAGGGTACTGTGCCTTCCAAGGATGACATAAATTCCGTATTTGCTCTGAGGTTCAGAGTTAATAGTCAGCCTTATGCTTCATTTATCAAGAATTATAGTGCTCTCCAGAAGTCTGGCAAGATAACAGTTAGTGCCTACGCATTGCCCAAGTTGCCTAAGACCGTCGGCATCAAGTTAACGGGCACTCTCAATGACAAGACAAATGTAACCATGGTAGTTCTGCCACTAAGATCACAGACCCTCCAAGTCTGGACAGAGGGCTCTCAGTACGTCAACGACTTCAACAACAGTATTCTTCCGAACTTTACCTTTTCCCCTTAAGCTTGGCCTAGTTTCGCCACAAAAAACTAACTATTGCTAGTCAACTTGAGCTATACTTGAATCAGCAGGTAAGTGAGGGTAACAACTGTCCATGGCGCAGCAACACGACACGGATTCGACAATTTTGTCACAGGAGCTACTCTTAAGTGTCGCCGAAGAACTCAAGCTACCTTTATTACAGATCGCTCGTCGCATTGAGCAGTACGAATTAACTGGTGAGGGTGATATATCATCGATTCGCACCACGGCTGATTCAGCACTTAGATTATTAGATAACTACGCCCTTGGGGTTAGATTGGCTCTGGAGCAAGGAACATTGGATACGGAGTCGGTTTCGGTTTCGTCGGTTCTGTATGATGCTGGTCAGCAACTAGATTCGATGGCCAAGAATTATGGTGTTGAATTGGAGCTTTCGATAGCTGGTCGTTATGGTCCAGTCTTGGCCAATCGTCAGGGGTTGCAGGCGGCGCTGGTTAGTCTCGGTAGCGCGCTAATAGAAGCTCTGCCAGCTCAAGGAAGTCCGCAACTTAAGTTGCAACTCGCAACTCACCGTAGCCGTTATGGAATTGTAGCTGGCCTGTACGCCGAGACCAAGCAACTTAGCAATGATGCCTTGCAGAAGGGACGTCAGCTTAAGCGCCACAGCCGTCAGCCGCTCACGAGCATGTCTCACACCAGCGGAGCAGGCGTCTTCGTAGCGGATACGATCCTAAGTGCTATGAATCTGCACCTGACAGCCTCACGTCACAATCGTCTCTACGGTCTTGGTATCGTCATGCAACCTAATCATCAACTTCACTTGGTCTAGCAATGTCTAAGATTCTCTTGATTGAACCTGACCGCATGTTGACCGAAACTTACGGTCGTTCACTAGTGTCGGCTGGCCATCAGGTAATGGCTTGCTTCACAGCTCAAGCTGGCATTCAGGCCGCTGACAAGCAACAGCCTGACGTTGTGATTCTAGAACTACAGCTTGTCGAGCACTCAGGGATCGAGTTCTTATACGAATTCCGTTCTTATTCTGAGTGGCAGAACATACCAGTAATAATTCAGACTACCGTGCCACCCAGCGAGTTTCATGATAACTGGGAGCTGCTCAAGCAAGAACTAAATGTGCAAACATACTTATATAAGCCAGAGACCAGCCTTGCTCAATTAATCGATGTCGTAGCTGAACAGCTCTCAGTACCAGCGTGAAGCAGCTACTAACTAGAGGTATTATCCTCAGTCGAACAGATTATGGCGAGGCCGATCGCATTATCACAGTTCTAACTCCAGAGCAGGGTAAGCTTAGTCTGATGGCGCGCGGTGTACGCAAACCCAAGAGTCGTTTGGCGGGGGGAATAGAGCTCTTCAGCACCACAGAGATCACATATATGAATGGGCGTGGTGCTATAGGAACGCTAGTCTCGGCTCGGCTGATTAAGTATTATTCATCAATTGTTAAGGATATTGATCGAGTTCAGCTGGGCTATGAACTTATCAAGAAGCTGCACCGCGCTACCGAGGATCAGCCAGAAGAGGACTATTATGATCTGTTGGAAGCGGGGTTTGCAGCTCTCGATACACCTTCGATTCGTGTAGAGCTAATCCGTATTTGGTTCGAGGCTCAACTTTTGCGCTATGCGGGTCATTCACCCAATCTCAAGACAGACACCGAAGGGCGCAAGCTCGACGCCTCGTTGGTCTACAACTTCGACTTCGACGAAATGGCTTTTGCTGACCACAAGGCAGGACAGTTCGGTGCAGATCAAATCAAGTTCCTAAGACTAGTCTTCAGCGGCAACTTGCCCAAAGTCCTATCGCAAGTAGAGGGTCACGAATCACTAGCCCAAAACTGCCAACCTTTGGTCGGTGCTATGCTCCAGACCCACATTCGGATATAATCTGTAGATAATATGAGCGAAGTAAAACTAGAAGACATTGTTAGCCTATGCAAGCGCCGCGGATTTATCTACCAAGGCAGTGAAATTTATGGCGGCCTAGCAGGTACATGGGACTACGGTCCACTTGGCGTTGCTCTCAAGAAGAACATTATGAACCTCTGGTGGAAGACCTTCGTAGAAGACCGTGACGACATGTACGGCGTCGACGCCGCAATCCTGATGAACCAGAAGGTCTGGCAGGCTAGCGGTCACGTTGATACTTTCACAGACCCATTAGTAGAATGTTCCAACTGTCATGCGCGTTTGAGAGCGGATCACATTAAAGACAACAAATGCCCAAATTGTGGCAAGGAAAACACTTTTAGTGAGCCACGCAAGTTCAATATGATGTTCAAAACGCATATCGGACCAGTGGAAGAGTCTTCCATAAATTCATTTGGTGTAAGCGTAAGCGAAGCTAGTGACGACGAAGTAAGGACTGAGTTGATTGAGAGAACAGAAACAAAGATGAATGCCCAGTCGGGACTGGTTTATCTACGTCCGGAAACCGCTCAAGGTATCTTCACCAATTACAAGAATGTTGTCGACAGCTTCTACCCTGATTTGCCGTTCGGTATGGCTCAGCAGGGCAAAGCCTTCCGTAATGAGATTAGTCCGCGCGACTTTGTGTTTCGAAGTCGTGAGTTCGAACAGATGGAAATCGAGTATTTCGTCGATCCTAAGGATTGGGAAGCTCAGTTCGAGAAGTGGGTCAGCGACATTGAGTCATTCCTACGCGAGCTCGGTTTGCCAGATGACAAAGTCCACAAGCTAGAAGTCCCCGACGACGACCGTGCCCACTACAGCAAGCGCACCATCGACTTCGAGTTTGATTTTCCAATCGGCAAGGAAGAGCTCCTAGGTCTTGCGTACCGCACTGACTTCGACCTTATGAACATTCAGAATGCTTCTGGCAAGAACATGGAATACCGACCTAAGGACAGCAGCACACCATTTGTGCCGCATGTTATCGAACCAAGCTTCGGCGTCGAGCGCGCCATCATGGCCGTCCTAACATCCGCCTACACAGAAGATGAAGTGAACGGTGAGAAGCGCAGCTATCTCAAGCTGCCAACACAGCTTGCCCCTGTAAAAGTAGCTGTATCACCACTCCTTAAGAACAAGCCAGAACTAGTCGAGAAGGCTCGCGAAGTCTATAAGACACTGAAGGCAGAATTCGGCAACGTCATGTGGGACGACAACGGCAACATTGGCAAGAGGTACCGCCGCCAAGACGAAATCGGCACCCCATACTGCGTAGTAATCGACTTCGACACCCTAGAAGGCGACACAAAGGATACTGTTACTGTGCGCAACCGTGACACTACCGAGCAGAGGCGTGTGAACATTAACGAGCTTATCGGCACAATACGCTAAGCCTGTAGCTATGAAGATAGTAGACCTCTCAGTTACGGTTGACCAAGATACTCCAGCCTACCCAGGCGATCCAAAGATCAATATTGAACAGATCGGTGATTTTGACGCAGTTGGTTATAACGATCATCAGGTGACATTCGGTATACATTCATCTGGCACACATATTGATGCACCGTGGCATATGGTTAAGGATGGCAAGAAGCTTGATGAACTTGCTGTAGAGCAGTTTGTTGGGCGTGGTCGTTATGTGAAAGCCGCGATGATAGATCTAGAAGTTATTAAGCAGGCAGACATAGAAGAGGGGGACATTGTCTTACTAGATACGGGTATGGGTAATGTCTATGGCCAAGACGAATACTACACTGGATACAGGCCGGTAATGAGCGAGGAAATCGCCGAATATCTTGTCAGCAAGAAGATAAAGATGGTCGGTGTGGACATGTGCAGTCCTGACCAAGAGCCGTTTGCAGTTCATCGTATTCTGCTCGGGGCGGGCGTATTGATCATTGAGAACATGACTAATCTATCTCAGCTCGAGGGCCAAGACTTTACAGTCTATGCGTTGCCGACCAAGCTTAGACTTGATGGTGCGCCAGCCCGCGTGATTGCGGTCATTAATTAGGCTACAACCAAGCCGCTACTGCTTGCAAAAACGACAAATAAGTATAGTATTTGTGTCATATGAAGATTAGTAAAGGCGAGGATCGGATAGCTTTTGTCGGCGAAAGGCTCACCGTTAAGGTGGCAAGAACTCATCCGCTTAAGTTCGGCAAGCAAGCGATTCAGCTAACGCAGAGGTACGGCATAAGGACGGCGATCAATTTTTGGACGGATTTTGACCCTGACCAACACAAAAGCCTGCAGAACAGATTATTGCACGGAGTTAATGCAAATCGACGCGAAGAACGACTTGCTAGAGGTGCTGGCAGTGTAGTTGTTCCGACGGTTTCTATACTCGGCGGTATTGCCAATGTGCAACTTACGGCTGAGGCACCAGAACTTTCGGGTCGAGATATTCGTGGTACGTTTACTGATCACCTAGGCACAGTACCTGTGGCACAACTGAGTCACATGTTAGAGAACCCCAATAATTTGGGTGTAGACGATGGCGTGATCAAGTTTGTTGATGGGGGCAGTAAAGCTCTCGAAGAGCTTATAGGGTCTAGGCCAACAGAAATCCAAGACTCGCTAGCCGAGATTGCCGCAAACTATAACCAACCTAGCTAGTACAAATGCTATGATTAAAGTATGGAATTCTTGAAGCATTACTTGGTGGCGGCAGCGGTGTTTGTGGCTCTTGATGCTGTGTGGCTGAAGTTCGTAGCCAATTCGTTTTACAAGCGGGAGCTAGGTGGCTTGCTAGCCAAGAAGCCGAACTTTGTCGCAGCGGCAGTCTTCTATCTGCTCTATATTGTGGGAATTATTGTCTTTGTTGTTAATCCGGCGCTCGATGGTGAGTCGGCAGCTTGGGCCCTCGGTCACGGAGCCTTACTAGGTCTCCTAATGTACGCTACCTACGACTTGACCAATCATGCGACACTCAAGAATTGGCCCGCCAAGATTACTTATGTCGACATGGCTTGGGGAACATTTGCCACAGCCACAGTAAGTACCATAACGTATCTATCGGTAAGCTAGTGGCTGACATTCCAGCCTAGAAGCCGGACCAAGCCCAGACAGAGTTCGTACCTTATTTCGGCTGGATTATTGATTAGGACGGGTCTATAATCCCAAGCATAACTTAAGGGGGATACCATGGACGGCGTAAACATTAATCTCTGGGCTGTTTTGCTCGGTGGTGTTTCTAGTATGGCGATCGGAATGCTTTATTACTCTGATAATGCCTTCGGTAAGGAGTGGAAGAAGCTAGCTAAGATAGATGAGAAACGACTTAAGACGGAGATGAACAAGTACTTGCCATGGGTGTTTGCGTCGGCTCTAGTCACGGCTCTTGTAGTAGCCTATTTTGCATTCTTGTACCAAGCCTATACCCAAGCTTCATGGATAAGTTCAGCACTAATCATATCCACTGTTGTCTGGCTGGCCGTATCTGCAACTGTCTATGCGCACAACGCGTTCGACCAAAGACCAATTCGGCTGACAGCAATTTCTGTCGGTAACCGACTATTAGTTTTGTTAGCTATCGGCCTAATAATCGGCTGGCTACACCCATAGATACTTGATACAATCGGAGTCTATGCGACAAAAACAGGCTCTGAGGGTAATGATTGATGGTGGAAATGTTTTCCTGACGGGAGCACCGGGTGCGGGCAAGACATATGTCCTCAACCAGTTCGTGAAGCGAGCTCGAAACGCCGGCAAGCGCGTGGCTGTGACGGCAAGCACCGGCATCGCCGCTAGCCATATTAGCGGCACAACTATTCATTCATGGTCGGGACTGGGTATTCTGGATCACTTGAGTGAAGAAGACCTTGATAGGCTATCCAAGGCCGATCGTTTAGTTAAGCGTTACAACAGCACTGACATTCTTATTATTGATGAGGTCTCCATGTTGCACGGCAAGCGTCTCGACATGGTCAACCAGCTGGCCAAGGTGCTGCGCCAGAGTGAAGAACCCTTCGGTGGTATGCAGATTATCCTAGTGGGCGACTTGTTCCAGTTGCCACCTATAAGTCGCGGTACTCGCGAGTTTGACTTCATACATCTCTCGGCGGCATGGGCCGAGCTTAATCCGCAGATTTGTTATCTGACCGAGCAGCATCGCCAGCAGGGCAACGACGAGCTACTGCAAATCCTAGAGGCCATGCGTCTAGGCCAAGTCGATGATACGCATGGCGACTTATTGCAGGAGAGTCTGGCCAAGGATGTGCCCGAGGGTCTAGTCGTGACCAAACTCTATTCTCACAATATAGATGTTGACGCTATCAATCAGAGACACTTAGACGAACTGGATGGCCGTAGCTACAACTTCCAAATGCGCACCAAAGGCAGCAGGGCCAAACTCGATCAGCTAGCCAAAAGCTTACTCGCTCCTGAGATATTGGAACTAAAAGTCGGAGCAGAAGTGATGTTCGTGGCTAACAACTTTGCCGATGGCTTCGTGAACGGTAGTCGTGGCAAAGTAGTGGAGCTGGATGCCGAAGGCCCAACCGTTAAGCTTCATAATGGCAAGAAGATTACGGTAGAGCCGCACAGCTGGAGTCTAAGCGAGGATGGCAAAGTCCGCGCCGAAGTCACGCAACTGCCACTGCGACTAGCCTGGGCTATCACGATCCACAAGAGCCAAGGCATGAGCCTAGACGCAGCTGAGATCGATCTATCACGGGCCTTCACACCAGGTATGGGGTATGTGGCATTGAGTCGTGTTCGTAGTCTCGATGGTCTATATCTCAAAGGCGTCAATAATACTGCCATGGCCATGCACTCACAGATTTATGACTTGGACTCGCTGCTCCGTAGTGCCTCATCAGAACTTGGCGGCAGCGTTGAAGACATAGCTGACGAGGTAATAATTGCCAAGACCGAGCCAATTGTTGATGAAGCTCTGTTCGTCAAGCTCAAGGACTGGCGGCACAAAAGAGCCGCTGCCGACAAGCTTCCAGCTTTCATGATCGCCCACGATGCAGCCCTTAGTGCGGTGGCCTCGGACAAGCCAACCACGCCGCAGCAACTACTTGGCTTGAGTGGATTTGGCGCCCGCAAAGTCGAAGCCTACGGAACCGACATACTACAAATCGTCGCCGCTCACAGCGCCTCTCGAGCAGCCTAGTTATTAAATAAACATTAATTGTTCAAATTTCGCTAATCTCCAAATAACAGAGAAAGAATAGCCATACACAAGGCCGAAACCGTACAAAAAATGGTGTTAAAACCTTGACCGCAGCAGCCACCAAACGCCATCATGAGCCCACTAATATTTAGGAGGCCATGATGCGCAAACCCCAAAAACCCAGACTAATTCTAAGCTCGCTAGGCGTTATGATGTTGGCAATAATTGCAGTTAGTGGCGTGACATTCGCAGCCCTGCAGAGCCAACAGAATGTCCTAACTGGCAACACGGTTGAGACTGCCACGGCTAATCTAGGGCTGAGCACGGACGGCATTAATTATGGTGATTCGAGGGTCGGCTTCGACTTCAATAATCTAATGCCAGGTGGAGCGGCCATGCCGATTGCGGGGCACGGCTTCTATCTCAAGAATGCTGGTGGCACTGCCTTGGCCCTCAAGCTCATGGTCAGTAGTACGCCCAGCAACCCCAATGGCATAGATCTGAGCAAGGTAAATATTCTACTGACTACCGTTGGTAGTGGCAACCCAGCGCAGAGCTTCAGTCTTCAATCTTTGGCAACAGCTGCGTCGAGTGGCGGTCTGCCAATCACTGGAAGTATCGCTAGTGGCACAACAGGGCAGTACAAGCTACAGATACAGATGGCAGCAGACGCCGTAACTGGACAGGGTGCTCAGCTAGGTGGTATCGACTTCGCCTTCGGAGGCGTAGCCCAGAGCAACTAAGCTATGCCCGCAGGATCGGCAGTGTTAGACTATAGGCATGAGACGGAAGAGTCAGAAGACCAATAACTACGCCTTTATAGACAGCCAGAACCTTAACCTCGGAACTCAGCGCATGGGTTGGAAGCTGGATTGGCGCAAATTCCGCCAATTCCTAGAGGATAAGTACGGTGTTACGCATGCCTACACCTTCATCGGCTACATGAGCGAGAACGAGTCTATGTACGAGTACATGCACGAGCTAGGCTATCTGGTTGTGCTCAAACCGACAATCGATGTCACGGCTCAGCACGAAGCCGAGAATCCCTCGGACAAACCCAAGCCCGCTGGCGATAAGGACAAGGACAAGCCAATCATCAAGGGCAACGTAGACGCCGAGCTAGTGCTCTACGCTATGAAAGAGCTGCCCAACTACGACCAAGCCATAATTGTCAGTGGTGACGGCGACTTCTTCAGCCTAGCCGAATACCTAGAAGAACAGGGCAAACTATCCCAAATCCTAACCCCCAACTGGCAATACTCTAGTCTACTTAAGACCTTCGATGACAAGATCACTAGACTAGATCAATTAAGGCGTCAGCTCAGCTACCACGATCGGAAGAAGAAATGAGAGATATACTACTTTTCCTCAGCGGGTTGTTGACCATAGTTTGTGTGATTCCGTATTGCATAGATATTGTTAAACGCCAGACTAAGCCGCGCATCGTATCTTGGTTCAATTGGACTCTATTAACAGGTATTGCCACGGCTGCTGCCATCGCAGACAAGCAATGGCCAAGTGTTGTTCTGACCGGGTCTGCAACGGCAGCCACAATGATGATCGTTATTCTTGGCATCAAGTATGGCGACACCAAGATCGAGCCCCTAGACGTCGTTTGCCAGATAGGTGCTGTGATCGGATTGGTCCTGTGGCTAGTTTTCAACAGCCCACTGATCGCCATCATAATGAGTGTCGGTATCGACTTCTTGGTCGGTTTACCAACTTATAAGCACGCCTATAAGAAGCCCCATGAGGAGACCAAGCTGACTTTTATAATTGCTTTTGTCGCGGCATTATTGGCGCTACTGGCTATTGATGATCCGCAGGCCTCAGGGTTGATTTTCCCGATATATCTCTCGCTAGCTAATCTTCTTATTATCAGCATACTCCAGTTCAGCCCCAATATTGTATCAGCAAAACCTAAGGCCAAAGCCCAAGCATAGCTTGTCTATAAGGCGTATACTAAAACAAGTACAAAACTAACCTAACCTCTATTATTAATGAAGATTACCAAATACATGCACTCTTGTTTGCTTGTCGAGACTCCAGATAGAGTCGCAATCTTTGACCCTGGCGTAATGAGCGTCGAAGCTCTCAGCGGCGTCAAGCTCGATCGACTCGACGACATTTTCATAACCCACGTTCATCATGATCACTTTGATATTGGCCTTGTTAAGGGCTTTGTCGCTCAATTCCCAGACGTCCGAATCACGAGCACACCAGAGGTTGTAGCCAAGCTGGAGGCTGAAGGCATCAAGGCCACCGACCAACCATCAGATGGACTTGCATTCTTTGACTCGCCGCATGAGCAGATCCATGACCCAACAGCTACGCCTCAACAAGTCGGAATTCACTACCTAGGCCAGCTCAGTCACCCCGGTGACAGCCACAGCTTCACAGAGACCAAAGCCATCTTAGCCCTACCAATGCAAGCGCCATGGGGCAGTAACGTTCGTGCCTACAATCTGGCACTCGAGCTTAAGCCCCAGCACGTTCTACCTATTCACGATTGGCATTGGAATGACACCGCCCGCCAGCAGGCTTACGATCGTTGCGAGCAGCTCCTAAGCGCGCAGGGCATTAAGTTCCATCAACTTAAAACCGGCCAGCCAGTCACAATCGACCTCTAGTCACGCGCATTCCACCAAAGCATAACCTTGACAAAAAGCATAATTCTTGCTAGAGTACTAAGTGATGTCAATCAAAAATAAAAACACTAAAACAATCGACAGGCTAGCTGAAACAGCTCAGCAAGCTGGTCTTGTCCTAATGGCCGCCGCAGTTACCATCGGTATGGTAGAAGTCAGCGAACACCTTAGGAAGGTAGTCGTGCCAACTTCAGCGACCTTTGCCGTAGAGGCAAATGCACCACAGGGCGGCCACGATAATCCAATTCGCCGTGACCGTGAAGAGACCGGTCCGCACTACGTAAGTTATAGTGCATTCCAACGAACACCAGCTCGCAGCGGTAAGATTTAACCATTGACAAAAATAAGCATATAAGGTATGATACAACTATGAACACAACAGCCCAAGAACTACCATCCGACGCATCTAACGAAGCAATTGCTCAGGCCTTCGACAGGTCAAAGGCCGAATCTGATGCCAAGCGTGCCCAAGCCGAGTCTAAGGGTCTGGCGCGTGCTGGAGAGATAGGACTTAAGTTCTTAGGAGGCGCAGTCATGGCTGGCCTAGCCGTTGCTGCTATAGCACATGGCGTGAAGGGCAACAGTGAATACTACGACCGAGCCAACGGCGACCTTGCTGCTAATGTAGCCGCCCAGACTGCATCGAACAAGGCATCCTACGCAAGCAGCGAGGCTAGCAAGAAGGTGGACTACAGCCTACCTGTGATTAAGGGTGAAGGAATTAACGCCGTAACCCAAGAAGTTAATGAGGCCGGCGGCCACGTGGCAGGGCCCGAAGCCATTGTTTATAGCGATGGCACTGTAACTGACACGACTGAGATGTCAGCTGATGACTTGCGGGCTCGATCAGCGGCTCTACCTGCCGACAGTCAGTTGGTATATCCTGTTTTGCCTCAGGTTGGCCAGAAGGCCGAACAAGCCATAGCCCAGCAAACAGCACAATCTGAATAGAACAATCTAGATAGCTCAATAGCGCCCCGCGCGCGGCTAACCACGCTACATAGCGTGGTTTTTGGTTCTTATCTGTAAAACCTGTGGATAAGTGGTGTCAGAATCGCTGCGTTTTTATTATTTGTAGTTGCAGGGGGTGATTGTGGGTAGTACACTCAGTTCAGTGGGTAGAAATGGTAAGGCAAAACAGCTTACCAGATCGAAAAATAAAAAAACCACTAGCAGCTTAAGGGACATCAATGGCAACGGTAGATTACTTCGAACGCAAGCTTGACGACAAGCGAAGGCTGACTATTCCGCCTGAACTTCGTGATAAGTTCGCGAGCGGGGCAGTAGTTACCAGAGGCTTTGGCCAATACCTGCATCTTTATCCCAAGGATGTATGGGAAAACTTGGTTGAGCCACGACTTGCTGGCGATATCCTCGACGAGCGCATAGCAGACCTGAACATCCAATTCCGGATGGGCAAGGTCGACATGCAGCCCGACGGTAAACAGGGGCGCATCACGCTCGAGCAACATTTGCTCGATTACTCCGGCATTAGCCGCGATGTGGTCGCTGTAGGAGTCGGACAGTACTGGCGTTTGATGGCTCCCGAGGCCGCAACTACCAAGTAAGCTCGCAGCTCATTAACAATTCAGACGAATAGTTACTATCCTCAATCGAGGCCAGCTATTCGACAATCAACAAGTGGAAATAGATAGCAAACCACTATAAAAAAGGGCTTTGCACCTTTCAAAAACACCTCCCAAAACTCCACCTCACACATAAGTCTCTCAAAACTTAGATTCTCGGCGAAAAGTATTTATACATTTGGCTTAGAATCAAACAAAAACAAAAATTTCTCAAAAAACAAAAAGTTGATTGTCGATTAGGTGACCTTGCATGTAAGCAAGGTCAAGCTAATACAAGGGCGCGCAAGCCCCATGGATCAGCTTGAACCTTGTAAAACAAAAACAAACAAGACAAGATGCACCAAAACAAACACCAAAATAAACACAAACAGCACGTACCAGTATTACTAGAGGAAGTTCTACAGTATCTGGATCCGAAGGCAGGGGAATCATACCTCGATCTGACGGCCGGTTACGGTGGACACGCCAAGGAAATACTAGAACGGACTGGAAGCCTCACACAATCAGTGCTGGTTGACCGCGATAATAATGCGATCAACGTTCTCCGCGAGGAGTTCGGACCGGACACTGTGGACTTGCGGCAATCAGACTTTCTGACTGTCACACAAGAGTTGATCGCCGAAGGGCGGCAATTCGACCTTATTTTGGCTGATTTGGGCGTATCGTCACCGCACCTTAACGAGGGCAAACGTGGTTTTGCCATTAACCAGAACGGTCCACTCGACATGCGAATGGACCAATCGCAGGAACTAACTGCCGAAACTATAGTTAATACTTATAGCGAGGCAGCTTTAGTCGATATTCTGCAGCGTTACGGCGAAGAACCGAAGGCTAAGCAGATCGCCAATCTGATTGTGACTAACCGACCATTCGGTAGCACAGATGAGCTGGCAGCGATTGGTAGCAAGGCATGGACGGGATATAGTCGGGTTCATCCGGCGACCAGAACTTTTCAGGCGCTGCGTATTGCAGTCAATGACGAGCTAGGGTTGCTTGAGAAGAGCTTGCCTCTGTGGTTTGATCTGTTAGCAGACGGTGGTCGCATCGCCATCATCAGCTTTCACAGCCTAGAGGATCGATTGGTTAAGCAAGCCTTGCAGGAAGTCGCCGGCGAACGTTACGACGCAGATCTACGATTACTTACCAAGCGTCCGGCTACTGCTAGCCCCTCAGAATTAGTTTTTAATCCGCGAGCTCGTAGTGCTAAACTACGCGCCGCAGTGAAAATAAAAAAGAAAGGGAACAACTAATGCCTATCCAGGTAAAAAGTAGCTCCCGTGCTTACAAAATCCACGTCAAAGTGGTTTAAGTAAGCAAGTAGCGGATCCAGCCTCCCAAACAGAGGCTGGACCTAAGATCATCTCACAAACTTAAAAACAAAAATAAACAAATGACATACTCAAGTTCCTTAGCCATGAATCGTACTCGATATCAGGGCCGCAACCAGAACTCAGTTAGCTTCCAAGCCACAACACGGACGCTTGGACCAATCAGCAATACCATTACGCTGATCGTTCTAGCATGCCTACTTGGCCTGTTGTATCTGACTCAGGTAACCAAGACTAACGCCTACGGTTACCAGATCAATACATTGCAGCAGAAGCAGGCTAGTCTCAAGACCCAGCACGACGACCTGGAAGTCGATTCGGCACGCTTACAATCCCTTAGCCGTGTCAGCGAAAGTCCAGTAGCCAAGAGTCTGGTATCAGTTGCGCCTTCAGCCACCGCCAAAAACTAAAGCCCTATTATTGGTCACTTCGACATCTCGGGGCCAAAGTTTTATAATTAAGGGGTAAATATGGCTTTGCCAAAAACAAACGACGTCAGCCAAGCAGTTACTCGAATCCGTATCTGGTACGGACTACTTATTCTTGTGCTGGCGATCTTTGGCCTTCGATTGTTCTACATCCAAATTATCCATTACAACCACTATCGTAACGCTGCGCTGAGCGATCAGCTCAAGCAATACGAGATTCCAGCCCGACGGGGAATTATAAGGGCTCATGATGGCGCACAAGAGCTGCCAATTGTTCTCAACCAGCAACTATTTACCTTATATGCTGACCCAGTTTATATTAAGCACGCTGATCAGGCGGCCGCCAAGGTAGTGTCGGTTATGGGTGGTGACGCTTCCAAGTACGAGCAGCAAATGAAGACCAAGGATACGCGTTACGTGATACTAGCTAAGAAGTTAAGTCGTGAACAGCAGGATAAGATAGTCGCCCTCAAGATACCTGGCGTAGGAACGCAGGAGCAAGATTATCGTACTTACCCGCAAGGCAGCTTGGTGTCCCAGGTGCTAGGCTTCGTTAACGATGAGAACATCGGCAAGTACGGCATTGAGCAAGCACTTAACAAGCAACTTAGGGGCACGCCAGGCGAACTAAAGGCGATTACTGATGCCAGCGGTGTGCCGCTAGCTGCTAGCCGTGATAATACGCGAACTGCACCCAAGAATGGTGACGACATAACTCTAACAATTGACTTGGCCTTGCAGCAACAGTTGGAAACTATCCTAGCCAAGGGTGTTAAGGACTACAAGGCCACGGCCGCCAGCGCGCTCATTATGGACACTAAGACTGGCGCCATCAAGGCCATGGCCAATGCGCCGACCTATGATCCAAGCAAGTATTCCCAGGTTGAAGACCCAAGCGTCTTCCAGAATGCTTCCGTATCGCACCCCATAGAAGTCGGTTCATCGATGAAGACTCTAACTACGGCGGCAGCCCTAGATCAAGGAGTGATTAAGCCGACTACGACTTACTATGATCCTTCTAAGTGGAGGGTCGATGACTTCACAATTACCAACATTGAAGAAGATGGCGGGGCAGGTACTCGCAGTGTGACCGATATTCTTAACTTATCGCTTAACACTGGTGCGACGTGGGAGTTAATGCAAATGGGCGGAGGCGACATTAATTCCAAGGCTCGTAACGCTTGGTATGAGTACATGGCCAATCACTACATGTTCGGTAAGTTGACAGGCATTGAGCAGGGCTATGAGGCAAGTGGCTACGTCCCGGCACCTAAGGATAATGGCGCCGGTATTGACCTGACCTACGCCAACACATCATTCGGTCAGGCCATGACAGCTACGCCGGTGCAAATGGCAGCAGCGTTGGCCTCGGTTGTTAATGGCGGCACTTACTATCAACCATACTTAGTCGATAAGACTACTCATTCTGACGGCCAGACCACCGATACTAAGCCGAAGGTGATCAAGAAACACGTGGTTAGCCAATCTACGACCCAAGCAATAGTTCCGATGATGCAGTACGTTGTTGATCATCACAACTTCACGCCCAAATTCGATCAGTCAGCCTACGTTGTCGGTGGCAAAACCGGCACGGCCCAGATAGCCAAGCCTGGCGGAGGCTACTATGACCACCTGTTCAACGGTACCTATGCTGGCTTCGTCGGTGGCAACGTTCCACAGTACGTCATTGTAGTGTTCGTCAACAAACCAACCAACGGCGGCTATGCTGGTACCGCTGCCGCTCAACCTATCTTTGGCGCCTTGGCGCACCTGTTGATAAATAATGCTTATGTAATACCCAAAAACTGAGCGCAAATCACCAGAAATGATATAATAAAACAAAAAGAACACCTATGAATACCTTGCACCTTGCTATCACAACCCACGAACTAACTCGCATACTGTCGTTAGGCTTCTTCGGCTTTGTTCTGAGCATGCTGATTACGCCGATATATACGAGTATCGCTTATAAATACCAGTGGTGGAAACGCCAACGTACTGAGGCTTGGTCGGGCGGGGCAGCGACTGTCTATCAGAAACTCCACGCAGCTAAGCACAAACGCAACATTCCGACGATGGCAGGACTAATCTTTGTCTTCTCTATTTCACTTGTCACTCTGGCCCTTAATCTAAGCCGTGGAGAGACGTGGTTGCCGCTAGCTGGACTGGTCGCTGCGTCCGGGATTGGCTTACTTGATGATCTTATGAATATTAGGGGTGAAGGTGGCGGCGTGGCAGGTATGAGCGCGCGGGTTAAGTTTGCTCTATATAGTCTGATTGTGTTGATTGGTGGCTGGTGGTTCTACGCTAAGCTAGGGGTCAACACTATATATTTGCCTTGGATTCATCACTGGCATGTCGGCATATTTGTGATTGCTATCTTCTGGCTGGTGGTTGTATCGACAGCAATTTCGGTTAATATCAGCGACGGCTTAGATGGTTTGGCTGGCGGGCTGCTGACTTCTTCGTTCATGGCCTATGCCATTATCGCCGCTGTTGACCATAAGTTTGCGCTAGCTGGCTTCTGTCTTACTGTCGTTGGAGCTCTGCTGAGCTACACTTGGTTCAATATCTATCCGGCGCGTTTCTTCATGGGGGATACGGGTTCTTTTGCCTTAGGCACGGCGCTCGGAATAATTGCGCTCCAAACGGATACAGTCTATATATTGCCAGTTATTGGTGCGGTATATGTCATGGAAACAGGCTCAGTCATTATCAACCGCACATCACGTAAGCTTCGAAACGGTAAGAAAGTCTTCTTGTCGTCACCAATTCATCACCACTTCGAGGCGATTGGTTGGCCAGAGACTAAGGTTACCATGCGTTTTTGGATTCTTGGACAGATAGCTAGTGTGATCGGGCTAATTATCTTTCTAACTAGCGGTCAGGTTTAGTCTAATGAGACCGCAAGCCGCAGAACGACGTCGGCCACCTGGGCTTGCTAACCTTAGCCTGGGTCGCAAGCATCGACCTGACTACTGGCTGATGATCTGGTGCGCGGCGCTCCTAGCGATCGGCCTGATTGTTGTTTATGCCATAAGTCCAGCGCTTAGTGCGGCTCACCACGTTACTGGTAACTACTATGTCGGTAAGCAATTACTGGCTATTGGCTTGAGTATCATAGCTTTTATCGTAACGGCCAATGTGCCATTACAGTGGTGGCGTCAGGCGTATAAGCCATTACTGATTGCGGCCGCCATCGCGACTTTCCTAGCGCTTATTATCCCAGTTAATCCAGCTTATCCAGCCCATCGTTGGGTTCGCTTGGGTAGCTTGTCCTTCCAGTCGGTGGAGTTAGTGAAGTTCGCCATGATGATCTGGATGGCAGGTTTCTTGTCCCAGAGAATCAAGCAGGGCACTATAAGCAGTACCAATTTGACCCTCAAACCGATTCTAATAGCCCTAGGAGCGATTGGAGTGATAGTTGTGGGCGTTCAGAGCGATCTTGGCTCAACGGGCGTTATGGTGGCTATGATGGCGACTATGGCATTTGTGGCAGGACTACCGATGGGGCGCATCTTCTTGATAGGTGGGGTTGTAGCCATTGGTCTAATCATGGCAGTCTCAGCCACCCCCTATCGGCGCGAAAGACTACAGAGCTTCATACATCCTGATGCACATTGTCAGACCAGTGGTTATCAGGCTTGTCAGGCTCTCATTGCGGTTGGCTCGGGTGGAATAATTGGCTTGGGTCTTGGTAGTAGCGTGCAAGCCTATGGCTATCTACCAGAGGCGGCCAATGACTCGATCTTCGCTATTTATGCTGAGAAATTCGGCTTTATCGGCAGCATTATTCTACTTGCCGTTTTCATTGCTTTCTTCTCTCGGCTTAAGAGTATTGCCGAGCGTTTACCAGATGACTTTAGTAGACTATTGGTAGTCGGCGTCTTGGCCTGGCTGAGCATCCAGACAATTATTAATGTTGGTGCGATGATCGGTCTATTACCGCTCAAAGGTATTACCTTGCCATTTATCAGTTACGGCGGTACCAGTGTGGTGTTCGCGGCAGCTGCAGTCGGATTGGCGTTCCAAGCCTCGCAATATGCAGCTTATGACACGCCACGTATTCGTGATCGCCTAGGTGATGGAAGTGGCAGCCGGCGCAACAACAATCTCAGGAGGGTAGAGTATTGAGTACCATAGTTCTAACTGGCGGCGGATCAGGCGGACACATTACGCCGCTCTTAGCCATAGCTACAGAACTAAAGCGTCTCGAGCCCGACACTAAGATTGTCTACATCGGTCAGCGCGGTGATAACCTCGGTGATATACCTGCTGCACACAAAGCAATTGATCAGGTTCTGACTGTCAGAGCTGGTAAGTTTCGGCGCTATCATGGCGAAAGCTTACTTAGGCAATTGCTCGACGTTCCGACTATGTTCAAGAATATACGCGACCTCTTCTATGTCTTGATCGGTACCGTACAGAGTTGGCGCTTACTACGCGAGTTACGACCACAAGTGATATTCATTAAGGGCGGCTTCGTCGGGGTGCCGGTTGGCTTGGCTGCTGCTGCGCTGAATATTCCATATGTCACGCATGATTCTGACGCTATACCAGGGCTAGCTAACCGTATTATCAGTCCCTGGGCTGATAAGCATGCCGTTGCGCTCCCGATAGACAATTACAAATACCCATCGTCCAAAGCTGTAATGACTGGTATTCCGTTGCAGGCCGACTTCAAGCCAGTTGCAGATGACCTTAAGCAAAAGTATCGGGAGTCACTCAAGTTGCCAGCCGCTGCCAAGGTGCTGTTTATCATTGGTGGTGGCCTGGGGTCACAGCGCGTTAATCAAGCTGTTGGAGAGGCTGTGCCACATCTGTTACATGAGTTCCGGGACCTGTATGTTATTCACGCCGTAGGTCGAGCAAATCAGACCGATATGAAGCAGCTTTATGCCAAGCTACCTGAGGCAGAGCAGGGGAGGCTACAGGTGCACGACTACCTCAACGATGTCTATCGCTACAGTGGTGCCGCCGATGTAATTATAACTAGGGCAGGGGCGACTAATCTGGCCGAATTCGCACTGCAGGGTAAGGCTTGTATAGTTGTGCCTAGTCCGTTCTTGGCAGGTGGTCATCAACTCAAGAACGCCCAGTATTTATCTGACAAAGGCGCCGCCGTGGTGCTGGACGAAACCGACCTAGCCAACGACCCCAACAGATTAGCCAAACAAGTCAGTGATCTGCTCAGTGATCCCAAGGAGCGCCAAAGCCTGGGCGCTGAGCTATCCAAGTTCGCTAAGCCCAATGCAACTCAAGAGCTGGCTCAATTAATCTTAGAGCAGAAGGCATGAGATTACGCCGTAGCCAGCCCCAAACTCGTCGCCAAAGGCTCCAGAGCGAAGAACCAAGCCGACCATCAAGCAGTTTTTCTTATCGTTCCCGTAGATCTGATAGATCACGCGAAAATGGACGTCAGAAGCAGTACGAGAACACGAAGCGGCAGACCGCCAGACTAGGCCGTTACTGGTTGCAGCGTTTCGGTCTGTTGGCCTTGTTATTGGCTATTATTGTCTCGGCTTTTAACGTCCTGAGTCTTTCTACTAATGCCCGCGTCTTACCACTTACAACCGATAGTAGCCGTTCGTTCTTACGATCGACTGAGGACTATGAGGCAGCCGCCAGCAAACTACTTGGCTCATCACTGTGGAATCACAACAAAGTAACAGTCAATACGGCGCAGATTAGCGGTGCTATGCTCAAGCAGTTCCCAGAATTAACAGATGTAACTGTGACAGTACCGCTGTTCTCGCACAGGCCAATAGTGTATGTTGAGCCTGCCCAGCCGGCTCTGATATTGGTGGCCAAGAATGGCTCGTTTGTCGTTGATAACAAAGGCAAAGCCCTGCTACTAGGCAGTAGCCCAGCCTCTCTTAATCAGCCCAAGCTACCTGTTATCAATGATCAAGGCGGACTTACCATTAAGCTGAACCGCCAAGCCCTATCTGCGGCCAATGTCGACTTCATACAAACTGTACTAGGCCAGCTGAATGCTAAGAAGCTGGCGATAACAGGTATGACGCTACCTGCAGCTACCAGTGAGCTAGATGTCGTGGTTGCAGGGCAGCCCTTCGTAGCGAAGTTCAATCTCCAGAGCAATAACGCAAGAGGGCAGGCAGGTACTCTACTGGCTACGCTAGATACTCTCAAGAAGCAGAACATAGTACCGACTAAGTACATCGACGTGCGGGTCGATGGCCGCGCGTATTACCAATAGTCCCCCTGTTCTACTACCCCGCTTGTTCGTATTTTGTTCGGCATTCTTATATCTTCGTAATATCAAAAAAACTATATAAACATATCACAATGCCAAAAAGTCAAATTTTTGCAAAATTGTCGGACGTGCAGGGAAGTTAAATATTTATAACAATATGGCGAAAAAGCAATAGTTTCACGGCAATACTGTGGAAAAGTCAAATAGTGCTACAAATCACATTCAAGCACTAGGCCTATATAGGGGGCTATATAGTGGCATGATCTATATGAAGGCATAGAGCGCCGGCGTAGTGCAGCGTTAAACAGCAAACGTGCAAATCGTAGCCGTAACCCCTAAATACTTCCCTACAGCAGGGGTACACGAACTCATCTATTAATCAGATATGCGAGTCGCAAAATATACATTGTGCGACACGATGTCTATAGCTCGAACTTGCAACCTAACCCGCCCGCACTCACTGATTTATTTATCGCCTGCGCGTTTTTGGTTTGATAATTTTGTCGCGTGCCTGCTCCACTGCCATAGTCCTGCTACATTGCCGTACTTCACAAATGCCTATCCAACAATCACCCACACTATGTTTGTTCGTATTTTGTACAGTTTATATATTATTGATGACGAGCCAGCTGCTCAATAAATACAGCTGCCTTCTCGAGCTTCTTACGGGCTTTCTGGGTGTGAGGAGTTAGCCGAACATTCTCTGATTCTTGGATATAGCTCTCCTTGCCGAACTTGGTCGATAAACTGTCTTCTCCGTGGAGCTTTGGCTTTCCTAGATAAAGCGTGTGTCGCTTGCTTTGGCCGTTGACCGTGATTTCGAAGAAGGCTTGGTTGGCTTGCAAGAAGTAAAGTTGTCTTTGGCGGCGGTCTTCGTAGCCATTTGCAGACATTCTTCCGATTGTAGGAATCCACATAGATGCTCCTGCGAAAGCTTCGTCGATCTCTGGGGTGAAGAAGTCGTTATGGAAGCTATGTGTCATGTCTCTGGCCTCAACACCACCGCCAAGAGTAATAGCTGTAACTGGCCCTCTTAGTTCGGTTGTTGAGTTAGCTAAGCCATCACCATTGGCGTATAGAAATATATCGGTTAAGTTGGCATGTACCAACTCAGGTGTCTTTGGGATTGTGTCAGGTGAGGTCATGACAGGGGTCTCTCTACTTGGGCTTACTCGGCTAGAGCGTAGGTGGCTTTGGCGACGCGCTTGAATTGCGGCTTGCCTTGTAGGTTCAATAGGATGGTGGTTTCCTTGACGAAACGGCTCTTCAGGACGCGCTTGACGATCTCGTCACGGTGAAGAGGCTCGCCTGCATCACGGAGGACTTCACTGATGATATCAGCGACAGTTCCCTTCTCGTAACCCCATTCCTTAAGGGCGTAAATACCGCGACCGATAAGTACGAAACGCTTGTCTTTGATAAGTTCGTTGTGGATAGCTTGGGTAGTGACGTCCTTGCGCTTGAAATCGCTGTCCTTGATGGCTTCGGCGATCTCGTTGAAGTGCATGTGCTTGCCGTTTTCCTTGAGGATAACGTAGATTTTGTCACGAATGTTCTTAGGGTTAACCATCGGCCATTTGATAAGACCCCAGCGGCCGTTAAGAGTGGCTAACTTCTTAGAAGTGCTGGCGAGAGCGGCGGCTTCAGCGGAATCGTCAATGCTAGCTGCCTTAGCAATCTGCTGGATGCCCTGTGGTTCGCCAATTGTCTTAATGGTGTCGATAAGCTTGGCGACACTGCTCTTAAGAGCCTTGTCGTCGTAGTTAGACTTGATAGCTACGCTGCTATAGAAGTTGTCGTCGTCGGAGATAACGGTTAGGTCAGGGGCTAGCTGGCACAAGAAGGCCACACGAGCTTGCTCTTCCCTGTTAGTGGTGTCGGTTAGCTCAGAGGTTAGCTTGCTAACTCGGGCTACACTACCTGAAGCCTGAAGTAGGCCAAGAACGGTAGCTTGGAAGGCTACGACATGAGGCAAGCTACCCTGCTCTGCTGCGCCGCTGAGCTTGGTGATGACGGCCTTCTCAAGCTGACGGACACGCTCACGGGTAATGCCAAGCATTTCACCAATCTGTTCTAGAGTCTCTTTGCGGTCAAACAGGCCAAAACGGCGGCCAATAATTTCACGCTCACGCTCACGATCAATTGTCGCCAAAACATCGGTGACAAGCTGTTCGGTCTTGAGCTGCTGGGCTGTAGATTCAGGAGT
Organism: Patescibacteria group bacterium; assembly: GCA_038064395.1. Classification (GTDB taxonomy): domain Bacteria; phylum Patescibacteriota; class Saccharimonadia; order Saccharimonadales; family UBA4665; genus JBBTTE01. The sequence goes on from JBBTTE010000004.1 coordinate 102,636, forward strand.
GGTTTGGGCCATATTGTTCCTATTTGTTCCCTTATTAATGAGTTACTTAAGCACTATTATAAAACTAATAATTTTAAAAGTCAACACCTAATGTCTGTATTAGTCGTATTGTAGCACATTCATGACAGTTGTGCGTATAAGATGTTGTAGAAATATTACCACGCCACGGGCTTTACTGACGAGCAAATAACTGATTGGGAATGTGCTTATGCTTGGCTGAAGCTGTGGATTACTTCTTAGCTTTTGGCTTGGCCTTGGTAGTCTTCTTGCCGCGGCGGAATCCGCCCTTTTTCTTGGCTGGTGCCTCGGCTAGTAACTTCTTAGCTTCAGCTTCTGTTATCTTGGTTGGATCAACGTCTTTGGCGATGCGAGCGTTCTTCTTGCCATCGGTGATATAGGGACCGTAAGGGCCGTTTAACACCTTGAGACCGCTTGGGAACTCATTGATGTGCTTAGCGGCATCCTTGGCTAACTTCTCCGCATATAGCTCCAAGGCTTCTTCTAGGGTGATTGTCTGCGGATCAAGTGGCTTGATAGATACAAATGTCTTATCGACCTGTACATAAGGGCCGAAACGACCGATGTTAGCCTTGATGTCTTGGCCGTCCTCTGTCTTGCCGACCAGTCTAGGTAGCTTGAACATCTCTAGTGCTTGTTCTAGAGTAACGGTGTCGATGGTGGTTTCCTTGGGCATTGGGGCGAAGGCTGGCTTCTTGTCTTCGTCAGCCGTGTCGCCCTTCTGCAACATCGGTCCATAACGTCCGAACCGAGCGAAGATTGGCTCCTTGGACTTGGGGTCAAGGCCGAGTTCACGGGCTTGGGAGACTTCTTGGCGAGAGATGTCGGCTGACTTCTCAACCAGTGGGTGGAATGTCTTGTAGAACTTGCTGATCATATCTTGCCACTTCTGATCACCGTCAGCGATCTTGTCGAAGTCGGCCTCAACTGTGGCCGTGAAGTCATAATCTACGATTGCTGGGAAATATTTGACCAAGAAGTCGGTTACGACTTCGGCTATCCCTGTTGGGACTAGCTTATTGCGGTCAGCACCAGTAATCACCTTGGCGGTCTCTTGAGTAACCTTATCTTTCACAAGAGTAATTGTGGTGACGTCACGTTCTTTACCCTCAAGGTCGGTCTTCTCGACGTAGCCTCGGGTCTGGATGGTTGAAATAGTTGGTGCGTAGGTGCTTGGACGGCCAATGCCCAGCTCCTCGAGCTTCTTAACCAGCGCAGCCTCTGAATAACGGGCTGAGGCACGACTGAAGGTCTCGGTAGCTGTTACGTCTTGAGCGTCTAGGCTTTGACCGACTTCTACAGCCGGTAATATAACGTCGTCCTTGCCACCACCATAGACTTTCATGAAGCCGTCGAAGCGTAGGATTTCACCCTTGGCTACGAATAATTCGGGCTGTGTGCTGACACTGATAGATACTTCGGTACGCTCTAGCTTGGCAGGGCTCATTTGACTAGCCAGGGCACGCTGCCAGATCAATTGATAAAGCTTCTGTTGCTGCGAGTCGTCACCAGCATTAGTCTGATTGAAGTCAGTCGGACGAATAGCTTCGTGAGCCTCTTGAGCACTAGAGTTCTTGGTCTTATACTGACGGACTTGATGATAATTATCGCCGTAACTCTTCTTGATGTAGGCCTCGGCTGCTCCGATAGCTTGGCCTGATAGAGTCGTGCTGTCGGTACGCATGTAGGTAATGCGACCAGATTCATAGAGGCGCTGAGCTAGTGTCATGGTCTGGCGCACGCTGTAGCCTAGACGTCGGCTAGCTTCTTGCTGCAAGGTACTGGTTGTGAAAGGCGCACTAGGGTTACGACTACCAGGCTTCTGCTCGATGTCAGTGACCTTATAAGAGGCGCCTACTAACTTATTGAGCCATGCCTCTGAGGTTTTGGCATCCGTTAGCTTAACGGCTAGCTCGGCCGGGATCTCGTGACCTTTGTCTAAGAATGTAGCTGTAATCTTGAATGAACTCTCGGCGTCGAAGTCACGGATTTCGCGCTCACGCTCGACGATTAAGCGGACAGCAACAGATTGAACACGACCGGCGCTGAGGCCAGTTCTGACCTTCTTCCAGAGTACTGGTGATAATTCGTAGCCAACGAGTCGGTCTAGCACGCGGCGGGCTTGCTGGGCGTCAACTAGCTGGGTATTAACGGTGCGAGGATTCTTGATGGCAGCTTCGATAGCGGGCTTAGTGATCTCGTGGAAGACGATCCGCTTGGTCTTAGTCGGATCGAGCTTAAGAGCGTATGCCAGGTGCCAGGCTATCGCCTCTCCTTCGCGGTCTTCATCGCTAGCTAACCAGACTTCACTATCCTTGGCGGCCTTCTTGAGAGCACTGATAACCTTGCGTTTGTCGGCGCTAACCTCGTAGTGGGGCTCGAAGTTATTCTCAACATCGATGTTAAGACCCTTCTTAGGCAGATCACGAATATGACCGAAACTGCTCAGTACGGTGTAATCTTTTCCGAGGAATTTTTCGATTGTTTTTGCCTTCGCGGGGCTCTCAACTATGACTAAGTTCTTTGGCATAACGTACTACATCTAAGCGCAATTACGATAAGAATGCAAACTATATATAAGAATAGGCATAAATTTTAGAAATTTTGGCCGACTTTGTAGCCAATCCAGATGCCAAAGAAAGAACCAACGGTGCTAAGCAAGATGCTCCAAACGCTCAACCAGTTGCCACCTGACATGGCCGCACCAATCCAGCCACCGATGGTGCCGAAGATGCCAATACCTAAGAAAATCATAAGCTTCATGGTAATAGTCTAGCACCAACTAGGAGCTAATAGATTCCCCATTTGTTGCCTCCCAGCGAGCGGATCTTGCCTCCCAGCTCTAGCATGGTTAAGACTTGGGCGAACTGGCTAGCCGTCAATCGGCTCTTATCCAGTAGCTCGTGGCCATCCATAATGCCTCTAATCAACAGATCAAGGATGGTCTGCTCATTATCGTTGCGTCCCTTAATGGCTCGGGTTGCTTGCTGCTTCGGCTTGAGGCCGAGGACATGCATTACATCAGCATAAGACGTGACTGGCGTTGCTCCCGTCTTGACTAGATTATTAACACCGACAGCACCTTCGCTGGTGACATTGCCAGGTACGGCCATCACGGTTTTGCCCTGATCTAGAGCAAAGTTGGCGGTGTGTAGACTGCCGCTCTTCTCCGCCGCCTCTGTTATTAGCAAAGCATCAGCCAGTCCAGAGACTATACGGTTACGGGCGATGAAGTATTGCTTAACAGGGTGCGTGCCAGAGGCGTACTCACTAACTAGTGCTCCACCCTTGTCCAGTATCTCTTGAGCCAAGTGCCTGTTAGTGGCTGGTGCTATGGCCTCCAGAGGGCTCGGTAGGACGGCGATTGCCTGTCCACCAGCGTCAAGGGCGGCTTTGTGAGCAAGACAGTCTACACCGAGCGCTAGACCGCTTATGACTACAATGCCCTGCTCTGCCAGTTCTCGAGCCAGTTGCATCGTTACTTGTTTGCCATAAGGTGAGACCCGCCTGGTACCGACAATCGCTACACTGGGTTGTCTAAGGAGCTCCTCCAGGGGTGCGCCGGTGTGATAAAGCTGTTCTGGTGGATCGACTATGTTCCGTAACACCTCTGGGTAATCTGGTGAGTTAAGCTTTAGCTTCTTGACTATCATAATAAATTGTTTTTAAGTATTGACATGACGACATGAATTTGCTAGAATGGCAAGTTATGAGTCCTCGTTTAGAGGATTTAAGCACCTTATACCCCATTCTAACGCCTCAGTTGCGAAGATCACGAGTGATTTAATCATTTTTTAATCTGAGCAATTGGGCAAAATCGTTAGATTGTTTTAGAGCGATTGTTAAGTAAGTTGTTACCCTCCACTTATCTTTACACGTCAGGTTCGCCCGACACGCTCTAAAGCATACTAACCCCTTTAACTAGATTCCTCGATCAGCTTCGGTTGATCCCGGGGTCCCCGATCAATGTGAGCCTAAATGGTAGCTGTTCCTCGGAACGGCTGACACGTGTCATTTTTATATTTGGACATCGATGTTTCGCCGGGGTGGGTTGAAGGGTCGGACACGACTCGTTCGTGTCCATCAATGAGTCTCCAGCGGTGCCCACCCCCTCTGGAGGCTCTTTTATTTGGGCTTTATTCTTCGGCTAGGTTCTTAATGGTGTTGGGACGGATGCTTTCGACGTCGTCCAGCCATGGCTCGGCACGGGTAAGTAGATCGTCTAGCTCGGAGACGGAAGGCCCGTGTAAGGCGTAATCGGATGATAATGGTCGAGTCGGTGGTACGAGCGATAAACCGCCTCTCTTGATATCGCGGTGACGATTAGCTTGCTCTGGATCTTTGAAGGCTAGACGACTGAGCCAGTCTTGGGCGACTTGACTAACTGGCTTGTTGCGGACGACTACTCTCTCTTCGGAGTCATGCTTGCTTAAGAGGCTATGTAAGATGGCAGAGCCTACGCCGTGATTCTTGATAGGTTGACCATAAATCTCAGATCTTACGAATATGCCGTCGATAACAGCCATAGTTGCGCCTCTAGAGTGGTAATCGACTTGAGAGCTTAGGCCCCAACCAATGATGCGTCTAATATAATCGGGCTTTTGATCTGGCGTGACATGTTGCATAGGCATAACACAAGCTTGGACTAAGAATTGGCTGCCAGTCTGCGAAAAAGATGAAGTCTGTGGTATGCCCGCCAAAGCTGAATCCATAACCTCTGCCATCTCATGTGTAGTTCTACTCTCGTCTTCAGGAATATCGACAAACTCCACAACAAACAGCCCTTCATTACCCAAGGTTAGTGGCGTCTTTTCGTTTCTGTAAATATCGCAGTCAACAGTTTGAAGCATTGTGGTATATTATAAACTATTCTACGGTGTTAAACAAGGAAGCTGCGGGTGTCGTGCGGAAGTTCGCCACCGAATAGGAATTCACTTAGAATTGAGTTTACCTCGCGACTGAGATTAATTAGTTGGGCTTGCTCATCATCTGAGAACTTCTGTAGAACAAATTTCTCGCTGGTTATCCGTGCTGGTTGCTTAGGGCCGATGCCGATACGTATGCGACTGTAGTCCTCGCCGAGGTGCTGGGTGACGGATTTGATACCATTATGGCCGGCGCTGCTACCGCCCTTTCGCAAGCGGATCTGTCCGAAGTCGACATCTAGTTCGTCGTGCATGACCAGCATGCTATCAACATTAATCTTGAAGAAGTTAGCCACGGCTTGCACGGCTTCGCCGCTGAGGTTCATGAATGTTGTCGGCTTGATAGCGATAACTCGGTTCTGGCCGATGCGACCACCACTCATTAGGCACTTCAGGTCTTTCTTCTCGATCCAGTCTTCCATCTCATCGGTCTGGCTGACGAACTCCTCTATGCAGAAGAAGCCTACGTTGTGGCGCGTTAGATCGTATTCTTTGCCTGGGTTACCAAGGCCAATTAATAGGACATTCTTATTGAGGCCAACACTATAATACATCGTTGGATCGCTGGTTTGCGGACGGTTCTGGAACAGTGACATTAGTAAACGGCCTTATCGTTGTTGTCGGCTTGTCGCTCGCGCTCAGCTACGTCCTTGTTGCGGCGCTTGGTTGGGCTGTCGCCATGCTTATGTGTGACGTGCTTCTCTATGAACCAGAGCTGGATGGGCGTGCCCTCGTAGCCATATTCCTTGCGCAAACGAGTCTCTAGGTAACGGCGGTAGCTCCAGTGTACGAACTTGCTATGGCTAGCGAAGATCTTAAAGGCCGGAATTGGGTTATCAGATTCTTGAACCATGTAATTAAGCTTGGGGGTGCGGTTCTTGAGCCCTGCTGGTGGATGGGCGTCAGTCGCCTGTCGTAGCCACTTGTTAAGGGCGGGCGTAGCGATGCGCTTGGCACGCTCTGTGTCGATTTCGCTGGCTAGATCAAATAGCTTAGTAACATTCTGGCCAGTCACAGAACTGGTGAAGATTAGCGGCGCCCATGGCACGAAGTCGAAGTTTCGACCGATGCGTGGTGCTAGAGCATCTCTTGTGAAAGCATCTTTATCCTCTACAGAATCCCATTTGCTAACAACAAGAACAAGGCCTTTGCCAGCGTCCTTCACCATGCCAGCTATCTTCTGATCGAGCTGAACATGAAGATCATTAACGTCCATCAGCAAGAAACAAACATCGGCTTCCTCAATTGCAGCTAGCGCTCGAATTACGCTGAAACGTTCGATGCCGACCTCGATCTTGCCGTTACGACGGATACCGGCGGTGTCTAGAAGCTCGACTTCTCTGCCCTGATAACGGACGACAGTGTGGTTAACGTCACGAGTAGTACCGGCGCGGTCAGCTACGACGGCTTGCTGCTTCTTGGCTAGAGTGTTGAATAGTTGCGACTTGCCAACGTTAGGACGGCCAACTATGGCGATCTTCAGTCTGTCGTCATCGGCTGTGACGGTCGCCTTAGGAATAATAGCCACTAGCGTCTCTAGGAGCTGCTCTATGCCCTTTTGTTGGGTTGTGCTGGTGCGAATGATTGGTTTGATGCCAAGACGGTCAAATCGGCTCAGATCGAGCCCTTTGGCCTTATCAAGTTTGTTAATAACTAAGAAAACTGGCTTCTTGGTGCGCAGTGCCATCTTGGCAACACGGCGATCTTCTTCGGTAATCGGTACGTCAGCTTCTACTAATACCCAAATAACATCGGCGCTGTCAGCGGCCTGAGTCACCTGTTCCTGAATCGTAAACTCGAAGTCGTCCTCGGGATCCTTAATGCCAGCCGTATCAACCAGCCAAAAGTGCTGGTCCTTGTACTCGGCCTTAGAAGCGATGCTGTCTCTCGTGGTACCGGCTTCGCGGGCCACAATTGCCTCTCGCCGATCAAGAATCGCGTTGAACAAGCTGGACTTGCCGACATTGGCCCGTCCGACGATCGCAACAATAGGTAGCTTTTTGCTCATTGTAATAAGTATAACAGATAAGCAGGATTGACGAAACCCCCATAGAATGATAAAATAATTTTTATGAAAATTGCTGCTTTGGGACCCGAAGGAACATATAGCGCAGAAGCTGCACGTATATATGACCCCGAAGCTGAGGTCGTGCTAACTGATACAAAGATTGCTGCTATTTCAAAAGTCGCTTTTGGGGCTTTTAGACGAGGCATAGTGCCCTTTGAGAACTCGATCGGCGGTACTGTCAGGGAGTCATTCGATGGGCTGTTTAAGTATGGACTTACTATCGAGGACGAAGTTGAAGTCGAGATTAATCACACAGTATGGGCAAACAAAGATTCTGCGCCAGCTGATCAAATAGTCGCAGTACATTCTCATCCTCAGGCGCTTGCCCAGTGTAATGACAGCCTAACTCGACACTTTCCAAACGCCCAAAGGATAGAGGCTTCAAGCACTGCAGCGGGCCTGAAGTTTTTAGCCGATACAGGAGCAAGTGATGCTATAGCTCTTGGGCCGGACTTCGCGGGTGATCAGTATGATCTTGTAGCGTTGGAGAAATCATTTCAAGATGAGGCCAACAATACCACTCAATTCGTAGTTTTTTCCAAGCAGCCTCGCAATCCAAAAGAACTTGATTTCACTATTGCGGTTTTGGTGCCAGAAGAAGAACACAAAGGCTTGATGCACGAAATAACTGGCGTGGTGCTTGACGCCGACGTAAACATGTCACGATTAGAAGCTCGACCCAATCGCACTGAGCTTGGTAAGTATATATTTTATGTTCGCTTAGACTTACCAAGCAATGACGAAAGATATGAAGAAATAGCTCAGGGACTGTCTGATAAAGGTGTACAAATTATCAGGATGAGCGCCTAGTCTTCGACAATCATGTAGCGCTGAGTCGGTGACATTTGATCTAACCTGTAAGGGCCAAAAACGGTGCGATGAAGCTTGGTCACGGTGTAGCCTAATGATTCAAAGGTGCGCCGGATTTGGCGATTGCGACCTTCTTGCATGGTGATTTGCCAGTCATTGCCTGCTTCATCGAGCTTCTGGAGTGTTAACTGACTGCGGCCATCTTCAAGTTGAACGCCAATATCGTTGATCATCTGTTGGTGTAGTGGTGCCAAAGATGTACTGAGACTTATCTGATAAACCTTAGTCTTGCCGTAGCGCGGATGAGTCAATTGATTGGCTAGATCACCATCGTTGGTGAGGAGAATTAGTCCCGAGGAGTTCTTGTCTAATCGGCCGATTGGCTTGAGGACATGATGTTCCTTAGGCACTAACTCGTAGATGGTTTGGCTGCCCTGCCCGTCTCTAGAGCAGACATAACCGCTAGGCTTATTGAGCATAATGGTTATGGTCTTGACAGCGGGTGTAATAGGCTTGTTGTCAAGCGTAACGCTATCAGATGATTCGATAACCTCGTCACCGAGCGTGGCAGCCCGCTGATTGAGCTTAACCCTGCCCTCGGCAATGGCACGGTCGGCGGCACGGCGACTAAGACCTGTGCTTTGGGCCACAAACTTATTAATACGCATTTAGAGAGCTATGTTTGAAGGGTCGTTGGGGTTGCTGCTTGGTGCAACAGTGCTGTCAGGAGTGGCGGCAGCTTGAGCGGTCGGGCCGGCCGGTGGTACTGGTGATGGGGTTTGAATGCCATCTTCGTTAGTGGCAACAACAGGGGTTGGCGGAGCCATGCTGGCTTCTTTGGCGTCCTCTATAGCGAGTAGTTCGTCGAGGTCTTTCTTAGGGCCGGCATCTGGTGGCGAAATAATCTTCTTGCGAGCAATCTCTACGCTGCCAGATCCGTCATCTTCTGTGGCTTCGGCTTCGGCGGGTTCAGGTGTTTCGGTCGGTGCTTCTGGGGCTTCGGTCGGTGCTGGTGGCTCAACAGGAGCAGGAGCTGGTTCGCCGCTAGTGCTGGCTGCAAAGGCATCGACTGCATCAGACACAAGCTTATCATCAGCGGCCGAGTCGTCGGCGGCGTCTGTGGTCGGCTCAACTGGTGTGCTGGTGGCGTCGTTGGCTGGAGGTGTGGCTGGAGCTCCGCTGTCCTCGGTGGCGCCAGCAACAAAGCTCTCTATTTGGCTTTCTACACCAGCCTCTTCTTGGCTAGTTGATTGAACTGGGGCTTCAATGGCTGGTTCTGGGCTCGGGGCTTCGACTGGTGGCTCGACTGGGGCTTCGACGACTGCGGGAGCTTCGGCAACTGGTTCTGATGTGACTTCTGCGGCGGGGGCTTCAGCTACAGGTGCTTCAACGGCCGGTGCGGCCTCTGGTGCTGGGGCTGGTTCAGCGGCTGGAGCGGCTTCGGCTGCGCCACCATCTTGTAATAATTCGTGGGCGACTTTGACGATGTCTTCTAGGGTGACTTGTGACTTAACGAGATAACGGTCGGCACCAAGTAGGTCGGCACGCTTCTGATCGTCGCTCTGGCCTAGGGCAGTTAGCATGATAACTTTGACGTCCTTGAGACCTTCGGTGTTGCGGAGAATGTCGAGCATTTCGAAGCCGCTGATCTTGGGCATCATGACGTCGGCGATAATTAGGTCGGGCTTCTCGGCCTTGGCGACTACTAAGGCTTCTTCGCCGTCTTTGGCAGCTACGATGTTGTAGCCTTCGGCTTGGAGACGAGCTTCATAAATCTCACGTAGGTTATTGTCGTCTTCGGCCAGCATTATCTTTGACATGGTATTTACCCCTGATTTTATTATGCTTATGGTGCTTTTACCCTATTGTATCATGGTGCTACATCTGAGTTAACAGGTTTGGCTGTTACGGTGTTGGCAGCGGCAGCTTGGAGCTGTTCAGCCTTCTCGTTAGTGAGGCGTGGCAAGTTGATGTAGAAGCTACTGCCTTTGCCCAGTTGACTCTCGACCCAGATGCGGCCGTTATATAGTTCGACGATCTTGCGACAGATGAAAAGACCTAGCCCAGTGCCGCCAATCGTGCGAGTTGCGGAATTATCGACGCGGTAAAACTTCTGGAACAAGTGTGGCAAATCTTCTGGTGGAATCCCCGGCCCAGTGTCTCGAATAAAGCACTGTGCGACCTTGGCGTCACCAGTCAGACCAACCGAAATACGACCCTTCTCGGTGTACTTAACGGCGTTGTCGAATAGGTTGATGATAACTTCGCGCAATCGATCAGCATCAGCATAGACATAATATAGTGGCTGTAGGACATGGCCGTTGGTGGCGTTAACGGTGTTGCCGGCTTCGGTTAGGAAGTCCATGGCCAGACCCTTCTTCTCAGCTACCAGTCTTAAGTCGTTGGTCAGTTGCTCGACAAACGTGCCGAGTTCCACGACGCTTGGATTGCTAGTCAGACGGCCATCCTCGGCCTTGGCACTGGTCAAGAGGTCTTGGAACAGCTGACCTAGGTGCTGGGTGCTCATGTGAGCTTTGTCCAGATAGCTACGGGCTGCGCTATCGATCTTGCTAACCTTCTCGTTGAGAGCTAGAGCCAAGTAGCCTTCGATAGCAGCGACTGGTGTGCGCATCTCGTGGCTGGCTGTGCTGATGAAGTCGGCTCGTTGCTGCTCGGCCTTGCGGGCTTCACTAACATCTCGCAGCACGGCGACGGCACCAACGAACTCGTTAGTCTTAGGTAGTAGAATTGGCGATATAACCAAGGATACAATCGTCTTCTTGTCCTTGCGGCCAATAAGCTGCACTGTCTTATCGATCTGTTGCTGTTGCTTGAGTACAACGGATAGCGGGTTCTCCTCGTCGGTTATGTCCTTGCCGTCTTCCTTGGTCAGATGGACGACTTTGTTGGCGGCAACTTCGCTGGCCTCGTCGATGCCCCACTCAACCATCTTGGCAGCTGCTGGGTTCATCAGGCTGATAGTACCCTCAGTGTTAATTACGATGACGCCGTCAGCAATCGATTTGATGAGGATTTCTGACTGCTGTTGGTTGCTCTTGAGCAGTCCTGTTAGGTGGCTGACCTTCTGGCTTTCTTGGTCTATGTAACGATTTCGCCACATAAAGTAACTGATAACGCACATCAGGTAGCCGACAGCTAGAGTACCGACGGTCTGGAGCGTAAGGCCGTCAGTCTTGTTGATGTCAGGAATCGATATCAGAATGTACAAGCTCAGAAGCAGTATTCCACCAATTATTGGGTAAATACCGACAATGCCGCTGAAGAAGAACATCGTGTAGAGCACCAAGATGTACCATGAATTGTCCCAGCCAGTGATGTTGATCATGTTGATGGCATTGGTCAACTGAATCATCGACAACAGCAACGTGGCGAAGTTGAGCCCGAGCGTTTCGGTGTGCTTCTTGTACAGCGTAAACCTATATAACAGCGTGATGAGGGCCAGAACGACCGTCGTTATATCTATACCCCAAGCGTGCAAATTATCACCAACAGCTGGCACGAACAGGCCGATTAATCTAACGGCCAGAATTGCGATCGCAGAAATGGTGATCCACCACGTATAGCCAACGTACCACCGCTTATCGACTGATTCCATCATAGTTAACCAGTATTATATAGATATAAAGCTTATGCTACCAGTGTCTCTTATCTGGACACGTAACGTAGCTTGTGTTAGTATTCTACCCCTAGTACAGCGCACATTAGCCGTCGTGCTGTCGACGTGGCCTCATCGTCTAACGGCTAGGACATCAGGTTCTCATCCTGGCAATCGGGGTTCGATTCCCCGTGAGGTCACCAA
>JBBTTE010000005.1:0-50054 GCA_038064395.1 Patescibacteria group bacterium
CATGATAGGTGCCCCGAAGACAGTTAGGATACGGTTGTCGTAGGTTAGTTCTTTGATATGGAAAGTCTGGCCGTCACTCTGGCACTGATCAATTAAATGCTCCAGGTTGAAGTTAGGTACATTCTTAAGTTTTTGCTCTATGGTTTCAAGAGTGATTTTGGGAGTTGTGATTTGGCTCTTTAGGTCCGTGGGACTTGTGTCAAGAATCTTGAGTAAGGCATTATTATATGAAATTTCCGCACGGTCATTAAATGTCATCAAAAGTCCGACATCAAGACTTTCGATTGCTGAGCTTAGGCGGGCATGTTCTTCCTTGGCTTCTCTTGTTCTGTCTACAACTTGCTTCTCGATCTCCTTCTTGTTGGCTCTTTCGGACTCCATGGTGCGGTTCTGGCGAACTATTCGCCCTGTTGTATACATGGCAACTAGAATCGCGCTCAAGCTGACACCAAGGACGACAAGCATATAAAATATAAGAGTGCGCTTTGTCTCCTGAAAGATGCTTCTCGGTTCTTTGACGTTGGCTACTAGCAATGGCTGGCCGTATATATCATTAACTATCTGGTAGCCATTAATTGTCTTGCTGTCAGCGGTTTGAGTCCTAGCGGTCTTAGCCGAAGTTCCACTGGCCGCATTTGCCAAAGATCCGTCACCTTTTACCGCTGGATCAAAAGCTAGGTCAAGATGGGTTATTTCACCAAGTTTGCTTACGTCAGATGGCTTCAAATATTGGGCGAAAACAAGTGTCCCTCGTACGGGTCCAGTGGTGTCGCTGTGTAGGATTGGCCCAGAGGCGATGAGTATAGGTAGGGTTGACGTCCCAATTATGCCTTGGTGTTCATCGGTCTCTGCCTTAGCCAGAAGTTTATTATTGGCCATAAATGCATCAGTCAATTCTTTGGGTATAGGTATGTCTTCACCTGTTTCTATATCAGTGCCAGTGGAGAATATAAGCTGATGCTTATCGTTATAGAAAAGCATGAAGTTAATCTCCAAATTCTGCAGCCCTTGACTCTGTATATTGGAGACTATGTAAGGCTTATTATGATCAACAATGAACTGGTATGTATCATCCCATGACGCCCAATCAGGTGTCTTAAGAGCCAGCTGGTCAACCTTGTTGTTCAGGGCGGCAACACCTCTAGATGTGTCTTTCTTAACATTTTCGGCCTCAAGATCAATATATTGCGACTGTACTAGGGTAACTGTTGCAATCCAAGTAATAACGCTCGTAGTTAAGAATACTAGGCCGATAATGCTGAAGATTTTGAGTCGAATGCCCATCATCGTATCTTATCATAAAAAGCATAAGCGCTTTCTATGAGTCTAGGAGATGTCTGGTGGCTATTTGACTAAAGAGCTGCTTTTTCATTCGGTAAAGGCCATGGGTTGGTGGCACAGCCCTGCATGCCAATAGATTGCTGCTGCATAACAGGCGCCAGTTGACCTGCGCCGCTGCAATAACGGTGATTGAACCCGAACCAGTGCCCAGTCTCATGATTAATGACCATCGTACGGTAATCATCGAGGCTACCGCCTGCGCCATTCCACGAGTCACTAGCCAACCGCCACCTATCGAAGTTAAGAATCACGTTAGGTGCCACCGTGCAGCTCCACATTGAGTCACATATCGCCCCGAAGGTCGGCATAAGATCTGCAGCGGTTAGCCACACAATGAAGCTACATCCTGATCCCACCTCAGTAAAAGTATTAGCGCCACCAAGCGACCAGCCTCTTGGATCGGAGTAGACGGCCGCTAGCTTGGCCTTGAGCTCGGGCAAGTTGGCCTCGTCAACCCCCTTTGCAGCCACACAGTACGTGTAGGCGCGTTTGGGTGTAGGCTTTGGTGCAGGTACTGGCGTGGGCAACGGTGCGACAACTGGCGGTTTGGCTACAGGAGGTTTAGGCTTTGCCTTAACAGGCTTGGGTTTGGCTGGTTTCTTCGCTTGCTCCTGAGCCTTTGGGTTAAAGATGTTGATTAATGAGGGCTGATTGAAGATATTGTCGCTGAACTGATTATGATTGGGCAATATGACAATTGCCAAGATTGCAGCAGACACTAATATCAAGACTTCTTTAACGACTTTCATGCGGGTCTTTCTTAAGGGTGATAATGCCAGTCATTATGGTGTTAGTGATGATCATGGCAATTGAGTGCAGTGTCGTGGCAATATTGTATGCTTGAAGTGAAAACAAAGTCAAAACGTGGCGCAGCACGTTGGCGCCATAGAGGATTGGCGTTTCGGACTCAGGATGTAGCCATGTTTTGCGAATTGTTGGCGTGAAGGCTATAAGATCGATAGATACAGCTATAACTACAGAAATGGTCGGGTCATCATTAATTAGCCAAGGTATCAGACCCAGTAGAGCAGCAATCAAGAAGTACTTATCAGCCTTACGTACGTATTTGAAGCCGTACTGTGTCGAGAAAAGAAATATTGCAATCGTAAAACATAGAGCAACCGCAGTCGGCAACACCCCGATGCCTGCACCTTTGGCTAATTGGCCGAACAACGTGATGCCCGACACGATTGTCCAGACCAGCCAAGTATAGGGGTGGGGCTTAACGCGTTTGGTGAAGCAGTCGCGAAGGTATGGAATATTGCCCGCAACTGCAATCAGGGCGGCAATTATAGCTAGCGTTTCTTTCATATGATTAGTCTAACAGCAAGGTAACGTCTGACATAAGGGCTGAAGTTCGCAGCAGAGCACAAAAACTGTTATAGTATGTTAATAATTAAGTTTGAGAATGTTTAAGCCGCATGGCAACAGCAAAAACCCCGCTACCCGCAGAGATACTCAATAGTTATGGCCATCCAGGGCAGCTCGACTATTCGGCTGAACAGGCCTACGTCCATGGTGTCATCGATGGCAAGATGCTGAACGCTCCAACAGATGTAGCTGTAATAGCCGATCGAAGCGCTCTCAATCTTGAATCACTCATGGCTCACGCTGGCAGATCCAGTAGCTTCAGATTACGAGGCGTACTTTTGCCTGGGAGTGAACTCGACCACGATGTTGAACGCCTAACTTTGGTCCCTACCATTGAACGCGCAGCGTATGACGGTTCACCAGAAGTCGTTAATCGTCAAAGGAACTTGGATAAGGATGGATTTGTTGTTGACAGGGGAAACTTCACTGTTGAGCAAGTCAGCCCAATTCTTGACGCCAGCGGCAATGAGATTATAGAAGAGCTATTTAGGTCTGAGCACTTTAGTTACGAAGCCAAAAAGCTTCGCATGCCAGACGGAGAAGGTGATACGTATCGGCGAGCACTAGGCGCAGTCATTATCGAAAAACTAAGCAAAATGACCCCCGACGTTATATTCCTAGACAATTTCAAGGTGATTCTACCGCCCAATGTTGTGCGAGCTTTTGTAGGGAAGTTTGTTAACGTGCATCCGTCTATCTTGCCACTTATTAAAGGCTTCAGGCCAGAAAAGCGAGCCATGCAAGACCGCGAAAATCCTGCAGCTAACGGCTACACAATGCATGTTGTTAGTGAAGATCTTGATGGTGGACCAACACTTTTGCAGCAGCGCGTACTTGTGTTGCCCAAAAACAAGGAATTGTTAAACGCTCTAGGGCGTGAAGAGTACCACAGAGTTAGAGAAGAACAGGCACGTCTAAGAATAATGCTGGCGCAAGCTCCATATGTCCCGAAAGTTCTGCATCTCTACAACAGCTCATTAGATCGCAAGCTGGTTGAAGGTTCAGAAGCTTTTGCGGCTGAGGGCAGGCCAGGGTTTGAGAAAACGAGCCAGTACAAAGTCGCTCAAGCCGAAGACGCAGACGCCAAACCCTACCAGCGTTACTTATTCGAGGATCCCCTAAGACCAAATGAATACGTTACGCTTGAAAAATTACTAAGCGTACCCAAGGTCGCCCTTATAGCTAACACGGCAACGGGTGTTAATAAGTACGAGTTCACAGTTCCAGTCTTAACTGACGATAAGAAAGCCAATTTCACCCAAGTTGAGTATTTGGTTCGTAGTCTCAGGGCGGCGGGCGTTGGAGCAAGAATGGAAACTGGTCAGATATTACCTGATCAAGCTGAGGTTGAATTAACGGTATTGGGCAATTGCGCAAGCGAGTTACAGGCGATGGGTGTGGAGTTCTCGGAGGTAGCGCAGCCAGTACATGTATTGACTAAGCGCCAACCAGTCGCTGAGCGCCGCTATGTCGGTCAGTCGATAATCGCAGTTTAGATCAAATGATAATTGGTGCAGGGTGAAGGATTCGAACCTTCGAAGGCTAAGCCAGCAGATTTACAGTCTGCCCTCGTTGACCGCTTGAGTAACCCTGCGCGCAAAATCTATGGAGCCACCTGTCGGATTCGAACCGACGACCCTCAGTTTACAAAACTGATGCTCTAACCAGCTGAGCTAAGGTGGCATTTTGTTAATACTAACAGTGATCAAGTGTAGCAAAAACAGAGAGAATTTGCTACTATTGTTTAGTCGTAGAGCTGGAAAAGGATGCCACCTTAGCTCAGGGGTAGAGCGCATCCATGGTAAGGATGAGGTCCTGGGTTCAAATCCCAGAGGTGGCTCCATAGCATGTGGATAACTAAGCGAAAGCTTGTTGACAAAAGCATAACAGGCTACTATGATAAAATTTGGTAAGTATAAATCCAAAAGAAATATGCTTACATGTCCTTCTTGCAAGGAGAAAAACAGGAATACCAGTTTGATCAACTGGTATTTTTGTTTGCAGGGGGCTGTTTACAATCTGTTACGTATCTGTTAGGATAGATCTAATAGCTTTTATTAATCTAATTTAAGGCATAAGATGGCAAAAAAAGGCGATAAGCGCAAAATCATCGGTATGATCAGTGAAGAGAGCGGCGAACGCATCTATTACACTACCAAGAACACCATGAACACGCCTGACAAGCTAAGTCTTAAGAAGTACAGTCCTAAGCTTCGCAAACACGTTGTTTTCACCGAGACCAAGAAGAACCTCGGTCGTAACGAAGCACCTAAGCGCTAGCCTAATACTCTTAGATTAGCTCTTACTGAGATCTAGAAGGGTATTCACCATTTCAGCGTGCGCCCACACCAGAGGTGTTACACCTAGTGTCACTCCGGTTTCTGGGTCGAACTGCTCGCCTAGTGCGCCACTTGGCAGTTCACGTTGCAAGGCCCAGTCTAGAAGTTCTCGTGCTTGCTCAAGCTTACCTGCAGTCGAGTAGTACTGAGCTAGCCAGAGCGTACTTATTACCCAAGGGTTGCCCTTGAACTCCGGCTTGGTCAGGAAGTAGTTGTCATTTTCGTAGCGCAATACACCGCCGCTTGGTGAGCTGTTAAGTATCTTCTGTTCAACATGCATGACCGTACCCAGGAGGCGTTCATCGTTTAGTGGTAGGCCTGCAAACATGAAGGGCCCATAGAGGCTTGATATGTCAATCGTGTCATCATATTGCAAATCACCGTTCTCGAGCAGCAGGAAGCCCTTGCGGAAGTAGCCGTCAGGATGATAAAGCTTGTCGAGATTCTGCTTAATGCCTTCGGCTGCCTTAGTCCATCTTGTATACTCTTCAGGATAATCGAAGGTGGTCGCTAGCTTGGCAGCAGCCTGAAGGCCGGCAATCACCGTACAAACGGTGTAAGTCGTCGTCAAGAACTTTTCTTCCCAAAGATCATAGCTAGCGTGAGGTAGTCCCGTTTGCTCGTCAATGAAGCCGGCCATCCAATTAGCGCACGGCAAGACAAATGTATTGAACAAGTGTTCAACTGAGTTTTTGTCATCCTGATTAGCTTCTAGATACTCGCCAATCATGAATATAACGCTAGCCGTTTCGTCTTGCTGAATGGCGAGTTCACGTCTTTTGCCGTGTATGAGAGGGTGCCAGGTGCTGCCGATGGCACGATCCGGCTGGTACTTATGCATCAAATAACCATCAGGGTGCATGGTGTCACGAGCAAACTCCAAGAAGGCTTTGGCTTCCTTGAAATGACCAAGCCGTATCAAAGGCCATAGCACGTATGCCGCATCTCTTGGCCAGCAGTAACAGTAGTAATCTCTACCGTAGTTGAAGATGCTAGAATCACCACTAGCAAGAACCGAACCACGTTCATCACAGTGGGCCTTAATAATCAGTAGACTGTGCTGTAGGCTGCGCTTATGAAAGTCAGGGATTGTGATGCCGTTACCAAATAGCCATTTCTGCCAGTCCTGCCTAACTAGGTGCATTCGTTCGGACATAACCTTTTGTTTGAACTCCAGATGAATCTTGGCTGCGTCAGTCTGGCTGCTTGCGGCTACTATCCAGTAGTCGAGTTCTGTACTGGCGCCGCTGGCTAGTCGTTTCTGGAAGCGAATGACGCTATCAACGCCACCATGCTCGACGGCGTTACCCGACAACTCACCGTCTTGAGCGTCTAAGAACGTGCCTGCCTTGCCCTCGATGCCGTAGTTACCGACCGCATATTGATCAAAGTCTTGGTCGTCGGCGAATTTACCAGCGATTAGCAAGCAGTACCGGCCCTTGTAGTCCAAGACATAGTGGTCTTCAGGAACATAGATTGCCGTATCTGCGCGCCCATCTCTGGATATCTCAAAGACTTGGTGCATGAACAGACGGACATCGCGTTCATGGTCAGATGCGTTAGAAATAGTTATATGGCGAACCAGGGCGTTATATTCGTTGTCGATGTAATCTTGGAGTAAAATACTGATTCCCAGTGATTCAGAATGTAATTTGATAGCGCTGATTAGCGCGTCAATTTCGAAGTCGACATCAATATCCCAACTGCCATCGTCAGTCCAGCTGAACTGCCCATCTACCCAGACACCGATTTTGTGTTGGCTACTACGGGCGGTCGTAAGGTTCTCTAGCCCAACGTAAGGATAGTAGAAGTCGTGCACGAGCCCATGCTCATCAAGTCCTACGAATAGACGGCCGTTGCTAAGAACAACAGGGCGACCCATGGCTAAAGCTCAATACCTTTCTCGGCTAGCCTGAACTGAACATCTCTGAAGGAGTTCATAAAGTTGATATAAGCCTCATAAGGCGTGTCGTACGGACTGAAATAGGCGTGAATATCGCCGTCGTTGAACCATTTGGTGCACATGTAGTAGAAATGGTCGGATGTCTGAAGTCGGCGCCAGTCTTCGATTAGTTCAAGATCATTACTGTCCAATATCTTCTGCCTCAAGCTGTAAAGGGCATTAATCGAAGAAGTTTGAATTGCGTTACCGAGCCACGCCGACAAATCCCGTTCAGTGTCAGCCCAAGTAACCGTCTGGGGGACATCAACTCTGTCAACAGGATCGAAGCTATCGATAACTTCACTGACTGTCATGAAGGTATGACCCTCGGTCTTCAGCCATTCCTTGGGTAAATGCTCTAAGAAACCAAAGATACCTGATTCGTGCCACTGGTGTTCACCGAAGGTCTCGTAGTCCATGAACAAGTTGAAGTTGGTGCCGTCTCCATCTTCGCTCAACCAGTGTGCGAACTTATCTGCCGTGAGTGGCCACTCAGACCAATTGCTGTCTCCGAAGCGGAAGGCAATATCGTCGCTCAGCTTGTAGTTCTTCATGAGTAGCCGGATGTTGTCAGTGTAGGTGGGCTGGTAGACGAAGTTGGGGTTGCGCCATCCGAGCACAGGGTCCCAGCCCTCGGCTAGGACGCCCTTGTAACCGGCTTGGTCTGCCCAATAGGCTAGGTCGTTATTGTAGGCTAGTTCGGTGTTACGAAAGACCTGTGGTGTCTGTCCGAAAACTTCTTGAATCTTGTGCCGATGCATGGCAACTTGAACTTCAAACTCTTCACGCGAGTAGAAGAAAGCTAGGCTGTGGTGGTATGTTTCAGCTACTATTTCCACGCGACCGGTTTCGGTGAGTCTTTTGAACGACTCAAGCGATTCGGGCGACCAGCGCTCCATTTGCTCAATAACTGTTCCGGTGATCGACAGACTGACCTTGAACTCGGGGTTTTCGTTGAGCAGTTGGAGTAGGCGAGCATTAGTCGGCAGATAAGACTTCTCGGCTACCTTCTTAAGAATTCGTTCATTGCTGGCGTTGTCATCGTAAGGTGCGTCGAAGTAGTTATGCTTCACGCCACTATCAAAGACGGTGTAGTGGCGGATACGATAAGGTTGGTGAACATGAAGGTAGAGGACGATAGCCTTGGTCATGCCGCTACCCCAGCTAAGTGCTTGTCGTAGATGTTCTTAATCTTCTGGCTAGCGTCTGACCATGAGAGCTTCTCATACTCTCTGTATGAGTTGATCCAGAGCTCGCGTCCAAGCGAATCGTTCTGTACTACAGCCGTGATCTTATTGGCCATCTCGTCAATATCCCAGTAGTCGACCTTGAGACAGTTGTTGATGACCTCACTGACGCCAGATTGCTTGCTCACAAGAGCAGGGGTTCCGTAACCAATTGCTTCAAGTGGTGTTAAGCCGAAGGGCTCAGAGACCGAAGGCATTACGAATAAGTCACCAATACCGAAGGCGTCACGCCAGTTCTTGCCACGTTGGAAGTCGGTGAATAAGACATTCTGCCCAATACCAAGCTCAGCAGCTAGCTCTATTAATTCATAGTATTGTTCGCCGCTACCAACTATCAGGAAGAGCGTCTTGGGGTTCTTGTCGACCACAATCTTAGCAGCTCTTAAGAGGTTCGGCAGGCCTTTTTGAATAGTTAGACGTCCAACGTTTACGACTACTCTGTAGCCCAAGGACTTCATAGACGAAAGGTAGTGATAGGCATTCTGATCATCTAGTGGGTCAATCGCAGCGGTGTCGATGCTGTTATGCACGACTTCAATCTTGTTGGCCGGGACACCGTAATCTCGAATAATTGCTTGCTTAGTTTGCTCGCTGACGGCTACGACTTGATCGGCCATATGTAGCGCGATAGCTTCGATTTCGCGAACCGCGGGATTACCGTTAGGACTGCCTGCTCGGTCTGATTCAACAGAGTGGACGTGCAGTACGATAGGACAGTTCTTGAGTTGCTTGACCCTTAGGGCGGCACGGAAGGTTAGCCAGTCATGGGCGTGAACAATATCAAACTCACGCTCTTCGACTAACTGTCCTACGGCATGTTCGTATAGTTGTTGCTGATCGTGAATGTTCAGCCACTGCTCAGTTCCGTCTTCCAGAATGTACTTATAGCTGTCATATGCAATCCCAGAGCTAATAACGCTGGCTACACCCTGAGGGTGGGCAGCTGTAATGTCCATAAAGTCTATGCCGTGTTCAGCCGTGTATGGAAGAACAAACTCAATGTCTAAGTCGTGATTCGAGAGAGCTTTGCAGAGTTGATAGCATGCTATTCCTAGTCCACCACTGTTATGCGGAGGCAATTCCCACCCAAGCATTAGTATTTTCATCCGCCCCATTTGAGCTCTTGCTCTTTTTAATTTTACCTTTGTTTTAGTATAAGGTTTTTACCCTTATAGCACAAGCACAATAACAGATTAAATTATAAGTTAAATTACTCGGACTGTCGAGCTTGTTGTAAATATCAAAAACACAACACCTTATGCTGCTTTTGGCAATAGCATTGAGACGCGGTATGATGTTCGTCATGAGTGCCAAAACAGAAGCAGCAGCTGCCGAGGCGAACCGAAACGGCACCGAATCTAATTTGGTTCCAAATCTTGCAACTGGAGTTGTGCTTAGTGCTACGGCGCTAGCAGCTAGAACTTCTGAGATGCCAAGGTTCGCTCACCATACCAAAGACTTACCTGAATTAGCGCAGCTTGCGATCAATACAGGTGGCCACCCAATCCTAGGATTTATAGGTGGTCTGAGTGCAAAGTACGTTATGGACAAGGCAAGCGATGCAGGTAAGAAGGCCTATGTATATCTTGGCTTGGGTCTGGCAGGTGCGATTAGTATAGATTTGGCTGTCGAGGCGGGGCAAGACAAGCTCATGCCGGCTGATAAGCCGTTTTACGACCCATCTAAGTTACCGGAATCGTCCAGAGATATGGCTGCGGCTGTAGTTGGTTTTGCGATAGCGGCGGCCATTAACTGGCCTCGCAAGTCAAACGGTAGTCCCCAAGAGTCTTAGTTATTTCTTCTTGACTGTTTCTTTGTCTAGCTTGAAGCCTGTTACGACGAAGTAAATTAAGGCGGAGACTGCCAGTAGTGTTATCAAAGAAGATGCCACTAGACCCCACAATATTGTCATTGAGCGGTCGCCAGCCGTAACTGTGAACTTAGCTGCCGATAGGCCGGCGGTATCACCAATGATGAAGCCAATAATAGGGTCAACAATGCCTTTGACTATGGCTGCAACGGTTAAGCCAACCTGAGCACCAATTGCTAGACCAATTGCTAGACCGATAACGCCTTGTTCGCGTACGAATGTCATAAAACCCCGAAGTTGCTTGTTCATGCTAATACTCCCTTAAAGATCTCCACATAATACAGTCGCCAGCGGTGTTTTGCCAAGCATAAGCAAATATCGAACGAAATCGGCCTTTATATTCGGTAATTGAGTTATAATAAGCATATTCATTACGAAACAAGGTGGTATGAGCCAAAAAAGCAAACAGAAAAATACCTTGCGTGGAATGAAATCTTGGGCGATCTCTCGAAGTAGAAGGCTGGTCAAGACGGGTGTCAAATTAGTCGCCGTTTCAACGCGCAGAATAATCTTCTTATCTAGGAGGTATGCCTTCGTAGTATGGTTATTATCTCTTAAGCACGGCGCTAGAACTTATAAGTTTACTCATCACCATGTTGCACAGCGACCTCATGAGCATCTCCTGAGTCGTTGGGTTTGGTACCATAACTGGCACACTTACAAGCGGCATGGCCATGTCCATTTTTCGATTCTAGCAATCTATACTTTGTTCATAACTGGACTTATGTTGAGTGCCTACCAGAACGTGCACGCTCTGTCCGATTTGTCAGACTCTTGGGATTTCTCCTCAGCAGCTCCCTATGCGTTAGATAGCGGTATCGAGACGAATGGCTCAGTAGCTCGTCTCAAAGCCCAGAATTATACTAGTGACGCAGAAACCAAGGCGCTCTATCACCTTGACGAGACTACTGGTAGCGCAGTTAGTGATAGCTCAGCAAACAGCAACAACGCAACTTTAGCAGGTAGCGCGAGCTGGACGGTGGGCAATCTTAATAATGCCTTGGCGCTCAATGGGACTAACAATAACCTAGCCGCACCGGACACTGCATCTCTGTCGTTAACGCAGAACAATAGTCTTGAAGCGTGGACCAAATTCGACACTGCCTTCAGCGCCGGAAGTCACGATCGCAAGCAAGGTGTAGTCGATAAGGGTGCCTATAAGCTCTACTACGATCAGGAAACCGGCAAGGCTACTTACGAACTTGCCAACAGCACGGCGAATACTTGGACTCAGCAAGCCGGCAACGATATCAAAGGCAGCTGGGACTTGAATGGTAAGTTAGCAATAACAGCCCAAGTTGTTATTGGTAGCAATCTCTATGTTGGGCTAGGTAATGCAGCTGGTGATGCCGAAGTCTGGAAATGGGATGGTACGATCTGGTCTCAAGTCGGTGGCGACGGCAAGAATAGTAGTTGGGCCGACCAGACCTACGAGAACGTCACTATGGCCGCCAACGGCAACACTCTTTATGCGGGCTTGGGTATTGGTACTGGTGATGCCGAGATGTGGAGTTGCGATACGGCGACAGGTTGTAGCGCTTGGACAAAGATCGGCGGTGATGGTATCAACAGTAGCTGGGCGGTAAACACCTATGAATCAGTCGATAGTATGACGGTTATGGGCGGAAACCTATACGCCGGCTTGGGAAGAACGGCTAATGATGCGCGCATATATAGGTGGAATGGCTCAACATGGACTTGGGTTGGCGGTTTCGGTATCGGTGGTCCATACAATGCCTTCACTACGGGTTACGAAGCCGTTACCACGCTGGCAAACGATGGCACAAATGTATATGCAGGGTTCGGAAACACGGCTGGAGATGGCGATGTCTGGCGACTGACAGGTACAACATGGACTCAGATTGGCGGCGATGCTCTTAACAGCGGCTGGGCGGCAGCGACTATTGAGCAAATCATGGCAATGTACTACCAGGGTGGCACCTTGTATGCCGCTACTGGCACAACGGCAGGTGACGGTAACGTTTGGAGCTGGAACGGCACAGCATGGACAAAGATAGGTGGTGATACAGTCAACAGTAGCTGGGCTGCTGCAACTTATGAAGGGGCTTATAGCCTAACAGGCGACGGTACAAATATTTATACCGGCCTAGGTACGACAGCGGGAGATAACGAAGTTTGGCGATGGGGCGGCGCAACATGGACCAAGATCGGCGGCGATGCGCTCAATAGTAGCTTCACTAGTACGCATATAGCCGTGCAGTCCATGGTATATGGCAACAGCACCCTATATACCGGAATAACAGCCACGGCTAACAACGCTGAGGTCTGGACGTATAGCGGCAGCACGTGGACTCGCATTGGAGGCGGTTATATCAACAGTAGTTGGGGCTTCTTCAACTTGCAAAACGTTGAAACCATGACAGTGTCTGGAGAATACATGTATGCAGGTACCGGTAATACTGTCGCTGGAAACGCTCAGATTTGGCGGTTCGACGGGTCTAACTGGGTTATTGTGGGCGGCCAAGGTATCAGCGGTAGTTGGGCGGCTAATGCCTACGAAAATGTGTTGAGTATGGTCAGTTACGGTGGCAATCTCTATGTTGGACTCGGAACAACCGCAAACGACGCTGAAGTCTGGCGTTACAACGGCACTAGCTGGACTCAAGTCGGCGGCGACAGCTTGAATAGTAGCTGGGGTGCAGGCTATGAGGAGGTAAGCAGCCTGTCCACATACGGCGGTAACCTATACGCAGGAATAGCTAACTCGGCTAACGACGCTGAGGTTTGGCGTTACAACGGTACTGCATGGACCAAGATCGGCGGCGACAGCACTAATAGCGGCTGGACCACTAACTATGAGCGGGTTAGTTCTATGGGTGTTTATAACGGGCAGCTCTACGCCGGTCTTGGGGTTACCGCGGGCGACGCCGAGGTCTGGACATGGAACGGCACGGCATGGTCCAAGGTTGGTGGCGATGGTGTGGGCAGTAGCTGGAATACTAACTATGAACAAGTCGAGTCAATGTTGCCTTTCAATGGCAAACTCTACGCTGGGCTAGGTAACAGTACTGGTGATGCTGAAGTCTGGGAATATAATGGCACAGCTTGGACTCAAGTTGGTGGTGACGGCTTGAGCAGTAGCTGGCTAGACGGACAATATGAACAAGCCAAAACACTTATGGCTTACAACGGTAAGCTCTACGCTGGCCTAGGTAACACGGCTGGTGATGGCGAAATCTGGGAGCTAGACAACGGAGCATGGTCTAAGGTTGCTGGAGGTAGTGTCAATAGCAGCTGGGCGGCAGGTTCCGTAGAGACGGTGCAGAGTTTCAGTGCTTACAAAGGCAAGCTCTACGCTGGCCTAGGCAACACGGCTAATACTGACGCATCTGTCTGGTCTTACGGCAATAATGGTTTTTTGCAATCGTCTACATCGTCTCAGGACACTTCATGGCATCACCTAGCCGCAACTTATGATGGCACAACCATGAAGCTCTACATCGATGGTTCGCTCAATGCTCAGGCAAATATTTCGCTATCAATGCCCGATACAGTGCAGCCGTTATTGGTGGGATCGACTCTCGGGACGACTGAATCGGGAGTTGCCCAAGGCTTCTTTAGCGGTTCGCTTGATGAAGTCCGAATTAGTGATGCTGCTAGAAGTAGCTTCACAACAGAGCCGTATTTGAGTACGGTGCAGACGATAACATTGGCTGATTCGGTTCGGCAAAGTGGCGTTTGGCACTGGGACGACTTCGATACTAGTGAGACAACTAATGGCGGCACTATAACTTATCGGCTGTCAGATGATGATGGCGCTACTTGGAAATACTGGAATGGCAGCGCATGGGTGCTATCGTCCAGTACTTCAGAAGCAGTTTCAGCCAGCGTGGTAGACGCTAATATATTGACATTTCCGGTAACCTTTAGTGGCATTAAGTGGCAGGCAATTCTGTTAGGAAATGGTGATCAGCGAGTCACGCTCAACAGTGTCACTCTGTCATCTACCTCCGATATTAACGCACCGGCAACAAACGCTTCCAGTATTGATGCCCTCAAGGCCAATGGTGGCTCTAGTCTAGCCAGTAACGCATGGACTAATGGCAGCTCACCATACTTCAGCTGGACCGCAGGCAGTGACGGCGAGGCTGGTATCAAAGGCTATTGTCTATACCTAGGAACCGACAACACAGCGGATCCTGTCACGACCAAAGGCTTACTCGGTGCCACTCCTGTAGCTACAGGAAATCATTGTCAATTCATTGTAGGTGCGGAGAACATAGATACTGCAACTGCTGGCTACATGGCTACGGCTCTAACCACTAGTAACGCCCCATACTACTTAACTATTAAGGCGATCGATAACGCCGGTAATGTTACGTCTAGCTCGACACAGTTCCAGTTCAGGTTCGACAACACGCCGCCAACTAACCCTAGCTTCATTACTGCGCCTTCGGGGTTCATCAACACCAAGACAGCTACTCTGACATGGCCAACTAGTGGTGGAAGCGCTCCAGCAGACCCAAACTCTGGCTTGGCAGGGCTGCAGTACAGGATAGGTGCTAGCAGTTGGTATGGTGACAGTCATAGTGGGACCGGAGACTTCAATGACCTATTATCTAATGATGGCAGCTACAGCACGATTAACACGCCTGACTTCGCAAACATCATTGAGGGTGTTAATAATGTTTACTTCAGGACTTGGGATCAAGCGGGCAATGTCACCAGCTCATACGTAACAGCGGCGCTAAAGGTCAACACTTCTGGTGCGCCAAGTGAACCACAGTCACTTATAGCCTCTCCAAGCACGAACACAACCAACGCCTTTTCGTTCAGTTGGGACGAGCCAAATACTTTTGTTGGCGATGCTAACAACATTACCTATTGCTACACAATCAATACATTACCCTCGGACAGTACTTGTACATACACAAACAGCGGCTCAACCAGTCTAGGTTCTGGCCCTTACGCAACGCAGCCGGGTACAAACACCTTTTATCTTGTGGCTCGTGACGAATCAAGCAATATTAACTACGCAAACTATGCTACGGTTGATTTCACTGCCAACACGCCTTCACCCGGCATTCCTCTCAACATGGATGTCGTTGACGTTTCGATCAAGGCAACCAACAACTGGCGCTTGGCACTAACGTGGGAAACGCCAACCTATGTTGGCTCGGGCATCGCTAGTTACAAGGTGTATCGTTCGACTAATAACGTGAACTTTAGTTTTGTAGGTAGTAGCTCTAGCACAACATATATTGACGCAGGTCTTAATCAGATACGGTATTACTACCGTGTTCGAGCTTGCGATAGTACCAATAACTGTGGCGCCGATAGCGCCGTTATCAATCAGTTACCAACGGGTAAATTCACGACACCGGCATTAATTGTGTCTGAGCCTGCCGCTGATGACATTACCACGAAGAAGGCTCGCGTTATGTGGAGTACGGATCGTAGCAGCGATTCTAAGATAGCAATCGGAACTACGAGCGGTCAGTACAGCTCCTCTGAAGTAGGCAACTCAGCCCAAGTCAGTGCTCACAAGATAGATCTAGACAACCTCAGCGCCGGCACCACCTATTACTATGTGGCTAAGTGGACTGACGAGGATGGCAATACCGGCACAAGTCAGGAGTATAGCTTCACCACGTCACCTGCTCCAACCCTGAAAGAGGTGGCTTCAAGTCGTGTCAGCTTGTCGACTGCGGGTATACAGTTTACTTCTAAGAATGCTACAAAAGTCGTCGTACACTACGGCAAGACAGAAGCCTTTGGCGGTATCAAAACAATCAATACTTCATTGTCGGAATCGTCTTACGCCATAGACTTGGCCGGTCTCGACGACGGCTCCAAGTACTATTACAAGCTAGTTTCGTATGATAGCGAAGATAACTCCTACACCGGCAATACCGCATCGTTCACGACGCCTTCACGTCCAAGAATCCTCAACTTGCGATTCCAGCCCGTGGCCGGAGAGCCTACCAGTACCCAGAGTATTACTTGGGATACTAATGTGCCCGCTTCCTCAACTGTTAGTTATGGAAGAGTCGGCGGCGCATCCGTGGATACGCTAGTGCCTGACCTAGTCACCTCACACACTGTAGTTATTCGCGACCTAGAGGATAATAGTGAGTACACGCTTGTGGCACAGTCTAGAGACGCCGATGGCAACTTAGCGATCTCGGATAGTCAAACGTTCCGTACTGCCTTAGATACGAGACCACCCAAGATATCCAACGTTGTTGCAGAAGCTGGAGTAAGAGGCGTTGGTGCCGAAGCGCGTGGACAGGTAGTTGTCTCGTGGCACACTGACGAACCGTCCACCAGTCAGGTTGCCTATGCCGAAGGATCTGGGGCAACCATCTTCAATACCAAGACGGCGGAAGATTCGGCTCTCAGCACAGAACACGTAGTAATAGTGTCAGATCTTCCGACTTCAAAGGTCTACAGCCTCCAGCCAATATCGCGTGATCGCTCTGGAAATCAAGGCTCAGGCGAGGTGCAGCCGGCGATTATTGGCAGGGCATCTGACAGTGTTCTGACAATCGTTCTCAACATACTTAAGAGAGTCTTTGGTATCTAGTATGCCTACATCCAAAGTACTCATCAAAGCCACGGGACTTAATCAAGACTTTGTTGTCGGCAAGGAGACCATATCAGTTCTCAAGAATGTGAACTTCGAAATAGCTGACAATACCTTTAACATAGTCTATGGTCAATCCGGTTCAGGTAAGTCGACGTTACTGAATATTTTGACTGGTCTTCAGCGGCCTAGCACTGGTAATATTTCCTTCAACGATGAAGATATATATTCTTATGACTCAGATAAACTAGCTAGGTTTAGGGCATCTAGGATCGGTATTGTGTACCAGCAAAACTATTGGGTCCAGAGCTTAAATGTAGTCGAAAATGTAGCGATGCCGTTATTCTTCCTTGGATACGAACAGTCTTTGGCGAAGGAGATGGCATTAATTTCATTAGAGCGTGTCGACATGGTCAAGTATGCCAAGCAGAATCCGGCCTTGTTGTCGGGTGGTGAGCAGCAGCGTATTTCGATGGCCAGAGCACTTGTTAATGACCCGTTGTTTATCATTGCTGATGAGCCAACAGGTAGCTTAGATAGCAAGAACGGCGACATGATAATGGACTTGCTTAGTAAGTCCTATACAGAGTCACTTAGGACGGTTATATTGGTGACTCACAATATGGAGTATCTGCCCCTGGCTGATCATTTGCTTCACATTCAAGATGGTGAAGTGCAAGAGCTCAAGCACAACACAATTCAAGCTACCACTAATGCGTTGATGAAAGAGATGAAAGATCGAATAGACAAGTTGGCAGCTACCAAGAAACGGTCTGGGTCGTGATATGAGCAAACGCAAAGTACCTACCAACAAGCAAAAAATACATGTAGTTTCTTCACGCACCTTAATTCATATTGCGTGGCGTAATATGGTAAGCAAGAAGCTTCGAACATTCTTGACGCTGTTTGGGATTATCATTGGAATCGGTGCCATCTTCTTCTTGCTGTCTTTTGGTATTGGCTTGCAGAATCTTGTTACAGAGCAAGTGATAGGCAACCAGTCCATTAAGTCAGTCGATATTAGTACACCCAACTCCAAGCTAATTAAGCTAGACATTGCTAGTGTTGAGAAGATACGCAATCTGCCACACGTTCAGAAAGCCGGAACTCAATTTTCTTTCCCAGGTAGCCTGAAGCAGAAGGGCAGCGAAGTTGACACTGTGGCCTATGGCGTTGACACTAACTACCTATCTTTAACTGATTTGAGCTTAACGTCAGGAAGATTACTGAATAAAGCGGACAACAAGGCAATTCTTATCAATCAAGCTGCTAGAGCTGCGGTTGGATTCAAGTCAGACAAAGATGCGCTCAACAAGCAAATAACTCTCTATATACCTCTCAACGGTGCTAGCCCCAAACAACAGTCAATAGAGAATCAGTACACTGTAGTCGGTATTATTGGTTCAGGCTCTGGCAGTGAGGTGTTTGTGCCTAGCTTCTTGTTTGAGGCAGCCGGTGTGTCTGTCTATACCCAAGTTAAGCTAATTGCCGATGACTCTAAGAATGTCTCGGACTTGCGTCGCCAGATTGAAAGTTATGGGTTTGAGACTATGTCGCCGAATGACACAATTGATCAAATCAATCAGATTTTTAAGTTTTTCAACCTGATTCTGGTCGGCTTCGGTGCGATTGGTATGATTGTGGCCGTCCTCGGGATGTTCAACACCCTTACTATCTCACTAATTGAGAGAACAAAGGAGATAGGTCTAATGATGGCGCTTGGTGCTAGGAACCGAGACATGAGTCGATTGTTTATGTTTGAGGCCGCACTGTTGTCGGTAGTCGGAGCATCGATCGGCATCTTTATGGCTATTATTTCGGGGGCTATTGTAAACGTCTTCATGAACGGCTTCGCGCATCGGCGCGGTGTCAAAGATAGCTTCAATCTTTTTGCTACGCCACTCTGGCTAATCCTTGCCCTGATAGGCTTCATGCTTATTGTCGGCTTCTTAGTGGCGCTCTTCCCAGCCAAGCGAGCCAAGCATATTAATCCGATTGACGCATTGCGCCGAGAGTAGAAGCTGACTGAATACTGATAATTGGCAGGGGCACGTGGAATCGAACCACGATCTAAGGTTTTGGAGACCTTTATACTAACCGTTGTACTATGCCCCTATGACTAGCAGGCTCTATCATATGTCAAAACGTAAGAATTGTCATCTGTTTATGCTTTCAAAAAGGGTCAAAATCTGCTATAAATGAAGGACTATGGCCAAGATCTACCCAACCAAACCTTTCCTTTTGTTATTCTATGGCTACCCCGGTGCGGGTAAAACTTACTTTGCACGACAGTTTTGTGACAATGTTCAGGCGGCTCATCTTCAGTCAGACAAGATCCGCGGTGAGCTATTCGAGGCGCCTCGCTATGACAAGCAAGAGAATGACATTGTTGAGCAATTGATGAACTACATGAGCGAAGAGTTCTTGTCGGCTGGCCTGAGTGTTGCCTATGACGTTAATGCGATGCGTGTTAAGCAGCGCAAGGCGCTGTATGCTATGGCGCACCGTCTTGGCGCTCAACCGCTGCTTGTCTGGTTCCAGATGGATCCTGACACGGCCTTCTCGCGCAACATCAAGCGCGATCGTCGTCGAGCCGATGATAAGTACGCTTCAGCTTGGGATCGAACTACTTACGAGAACGTCCTTGGTCATATGCAGAACCCGACTCACGGCGAAGACTACGTTGTAATTAGCGGTAAGCACCTATTTAATATGCAGCAGAGCGCGGTTGTTAGTAAGCTACGCAGCAAAGGCGTCTTGGATCACGACGACGCTAGTTCACGAGTTATCAAGCCAGGCCTAGTCAATCTCATTCCCAAGAACCAAGGTCGCTACGACGCTACAAGACGCAATATCTCGATACGTTAAGACCGAGAGGTCAAGCCATGCCAAGCAAAGAATTCATACTAGACGATCTGGTGGTCACAGTCTACAAGCGCCGAACTAGCCGTAACCTTAGGCTTAGCATTGCACCCAATGGCAAGGTCAGGGTTAGCATACCAGCTTGGGCACCCTACGGTGCTGGTGTTAAGTTTGCTAAGTCACGGGCGGCTTGGATTCGTGAACAACAAACCGCTGTTAAGGTGCTGGCTGACGGACAGGCAATTGGCAAGGCGCATCACCTACAGTTCGTTCCGAAGCCAGGCGTTATCAAAGTTACCAGTCGCGTTTATGACACGACCGTGACTGTGACTTTTCCAAATACTATGGACACTGCCAGCTCAGCCGTACAAAAAGTCGCTGTCGAAGCCAGCATACGTGCCTTACGCGCCCAGAGTGAGCAATTATTGCCGCAACGTCTAGCAAGTCTGGCCGAAGTTCATGGGTTTAAGTACAAGAGTATCGCCGTTAAGCGCCTGAAGAGCCGTTGGGGCAGTTGCGATCACGAGACAAACATAGTGCTCAATCTGTTCTTGATGCAATTACCATGGGAGCTAATCGACTACGTCCTGATGCACGAACTTACGCACACTAACATTCTTAGGCATGGTAAAGATTTTTGGGATGAGATGGCAAAAGTTTTGCCGAATACCCCAGCACTCAAGAAAGAATTACGCCATCACCAGCCGATATTAAATGGTTTCGGCCAAAATGACGAATCTGTGGCATAATAGACATTGAATATGACACCCAAGCCCAAAGCTGGTGCAACAAACACCAAAAAAGAAGAACTCGAGCATCAACGACTCGCCAGTCTGATTAACAGCATGGCTGATGCTGTAATAGCTGTAGATGAAAACGTTGTGATTGTGATGTTTAACGGCGCGGCGCTTAACATTCTCGACGTTAACTCAATAAAAGTAGGCATCAACCTCGGCGATGTGTTCGACCCAATAGATAAAGCAGGCAAAGCACAGGACATCGTGGAGATGATCAAAGGCATCAAAGTTCCATACACCAGCCGTGACTTAAGGCTTCAGTACTCGGACGGAAGCTACGTCAATCTCTATACCAGTATTGCACCCGTTCACCTTGGTTATGGAGCTACTGGTCAAAAGGGTTTTGTTCTCCTGATTCGTGATATAACCAGAGAAAAATCACTGGAGAACGAGCGAGATGAGTTCATTAGCGTCGTCAGCCACGAACTTAGGACGCCAATCGCAATTGCTGAGGGCAACTTAGGCAATGCTCAGTTCATTGCAGACAACTCCGGGGACATCAGCTCAATTAAGCAAGCTCTCAAAGAAGCACATAACCAGGTGCTCTTCCTGTCTGATATGATTAACGACCTTTCGACGCTTAGCAGGGCAGAGCGTGGAAAGTTGGAGGTTGAGGTAATCGCAATTAATGTTCACGACCTGGTAACTCAGCTTAGCAAGAGCTACGAACCACAGGCTGCTGCCAAGGGACTTAAACTAAACACTGTGCTTGATCCCAAGCTAGAGTTGCTGCATTCTAGTGAGCTCTATGTTAGAGAGATCCTACAGAACTTCATAACTAACGCCATCAAATACACCGATAAAGGCCATGTTACCCTTCAAGCGGATGCAGTTAAGGGCGGTGTCCGCTTCATCGTCGAGGATACAGGTATTGGTATTGGTAAGAGTGATCAAGAACAAGTCTTTGACAAGTTCTTCCGCTCCGAGGACTTTCGTACGCGCAAGGTTAACGGCACAGGACTTGGTCTATATGTAACAATGAAGCTAACCAGGCTCATCAACGCCGACATTGAGCTTAAGAGCGAGCTCGACAAGGGCTCATCCTTCGTCATCACTATCCCTGATATGCAGTAACTCTAGACCTTAGGCAGGCTTGGAATAACGCGCATAATGGGTATGCAGACATTGCGACCCTTCCAATTGACTTCAGAGAATTCATATTGCCACATTGAGTAGTTAAGAAGCCATATATCGTATAGTGCCGCTGGTACCGGCAACCAAATCGACCTGAGCATAAACTTGCGATATGTCAGGCTGAAGACTTTGCTATATACCAGCGATTGAAGACACACTATAACGCCAGCTAGCACAGCCAATATCCAAGCCGAAGATAGCAGACTAACGAACAGCAAGACGGCTGGCCAAACAAAAACCGCAAACTCAATCAAACTAATCAAAATAACAAGCTCAAGTCTACGGTGAAGCTGAGGGTAGCGTGTTCTAATAGCTGTGCTAAGTTGCTCCTCGGGGCTTTTGCTGCTGGTTATGGCCATTTGCTCGCTGGCCTGCAAGAAGCTGTAACCATCTCCCTTGCTAGCGGCTTGATGGGCGAAGTAACTCTCTGGCACGGGCTGTCTAATAACGGCCGCAAAACCACCACTAGCTTGCAAAGCCTGACGACTGATTAGCCAGCAAGTGCTAAGTACGGGTGGGCGTCTGAATAGCTTACGTGGCAGGGCTATTTCCCACGCATAGCGGTTTGGTTGAGTCAGTAACTCAGTCGGACTCCAGCCACGGGGTAGTGAGTTCTTAGGAATCAGACTTATCATGGTTTTTTGCTTTTGCAGTATAGCCTCTACCAGTATTCTTAAGCTGTCAGGCTGGAATCTTACATCTACACCACAGAACAACAATAGTGAGCCATTAGCTGTCTCAGATAGTTGTTGGTAAGCATAGTTCTTGGCCAACCATTTGTCAGGCGGTGTTTTGCCAGCAATGAATCTGACTCCATCGTGGGCAAATCCACGAATTATTTCTGGTGTTCGCTTGTTCTGTGAGCAATCATCTAGCACCAGAATCTCAAGTTTGGGATATGTGCTGCGTAGCAGTGACTCCAAGCAAGCCTTAAGCTCTTCTGTTTCGTTACGTGCTGGGATTGCTACTGTTAGGCTTGGCAGATCTTTGTCTGCGAAGGTCTCTGTTAGCTTGGGCAACACGGTCTTCCTTAAATGTCTTATTGTCGATGCAAGCAGAACAAATACACTGCAGAGCTGAATTGCCGCTAACAGGTAATACAAAGATAAAGAAGTTATGTGAAGCTCGGTGGTTATCCAGGCGCAAACAATAACAAAGAACTGAGTACTTATCAGCCCAATGCTTGTCCGAAGTGAGGAGTGGTAAAGATAGTCTGCTTGAGTTCGTCCTTTGATTAGCCTAGACAGGTTAATCAGCCTATAGATTCCTAGTATTGCTATAAGTACTGACCATAGCTTCAGATCTTGAGCCATCAGTATGATTAGTAATGCAATGCTACCTAGTAGCAAAACACTAGCATAGGCCTTTCTGAAGCGCCACATCAAGGGCAACCAGATGCAAAGCTCCAGGGCAGTCAATGCCACAAATAATTCAAGCACAAGCTTCATATGCTCCTAACTATAGCAAATTGTACTTGACCTCTGTGAGTTAGCCTGCTATGCTTGACACAAGTTGCCTACAAATCTATGTAGGCTTTTTGTTTGGATTAAATCCGAAGGAGTTTCAACAAATGGCCGAAACCAAGCCAACTAAGAAGACCAAGCGTCTAGTTAAGAATCCAGAGACGTTTCGCGAGCGAGCTGTTAAGGCAGCTGAGACTTCTGATAAGCCCAAGAAGACCGCTCGTCTCAGGCAAGCCGGCGGCAAGGTCGCACGTCCAGTCACTAAGCCTGTACGTGTAGTTGCCTCGGCCAAAGTCTTCCGCCGCAAGCCATTCATTTGGCTCAAGAAGCCGCTAAGCTTCATCGGCAAAGTCCTTGTCCCAGTCTACTTCCGCAACAGCTGGAAAGAACTGAAGCTAGTAACCTGGCCTAACTGGAAGCAGAGCCGACAGTTAACATTTGCAGTTATTGTGTTTGCCATCATATTCGGTGTAATTATTGCCGTCGTTGACTATGGCCTGGACAAATTATTTAGAAACATACTATTAAAGTAAGGGATAACAGAGATATATTATGAGCAGCATTAAGCGTTACGACACAACTAAGCAATGGTACGCCATTCACACTTACAGTGGTTATGAAGAGAAGGTCGCCGAGAGTATCCGTCAACGTGCCGACAGTCTCGATATGGCTGACAAGATCTTCGAAGTTCTAGTACCTAAGGAGAAGATGATCGAAATCAAGAACGGTAAGCGCCGTGTCGTTGAGAAGCGTATCTTCCAAGGCTACGTTCTTGTCCACATGAAGCTATCTGAGGACGCATGGTACATCGTTCGCAACACCCCATCCGTAACTGGTTTCGTAGGCAGCGGTACAGACCCAACACCTATTGAACAGGACGAAATCGAGAAGATTCAGAAGCGAATGGGCCTCGAACAGCCTAAGCACAAGATCGACTTCGCAATTGGAGAAGTTGTTAACATCATTGACGGTCCTTTCAAGGGCTTCGACGGTAGTATCAACGAAATTGACCCTGCCAAGGGCAAGCTAAAGGTCCTAGTTAACATGTTTGGTCGCGAAACACCTGTCGAACTCGACGGATTGCAAGTTAAGCGCGTTTAGTATATAATAACTCTCTATGAGTTATTATGATGAGCCTCGAAAGTTTTCGGGTAGTCCGGTTCATGGTTATGCTGCGTACGACGATTTTGTAGATCATGCTGTGCGCACTATGAATATGAGTCAAGACAAAGCTTGGCGTATGACCAAAAGAGTGTTCAGAGAGCTCGGAATTGATGAATATAAGCCGACTAACGAAGATAATGTCATCGAAAGTGCCGGAATGTTCATAGTTCGCACTGATCCCAGTACAGACATATCGTACTTTGATTGGGATTTACTTGGGCCAGAGTATGCAGAAGTTGGTATTTTTGGAGAAAACCATAATGTTATTAACCTAGACTGTCTACATAACACAATGAGTAGCTACGCAGTTATGGCACCAGCCAGAGAGAAATATCATCCGGCTGGGCCTCTGTCAGGAAAAGTTTCGGGACATGTAGCAGGGCTAGTAGGATCATTGCTAACAGAGCGCGCATCTTAAGCGACAAGCGTGTCGACAGGCTGAGGATGCTCAGTATTTTGTTCTTCGACTAACGTTATGTCGGCGTCAAGCTGGCGAAGTAGCCCAAAGCCGTTACCGCGTTCTTGATCGCCAATGCTTCGCCATGTTTGCTCTACTGCAGACTCAGCCGAAATTGACGGAGCTCCATAGACGCGAAATTTTGTATATTTGCGAAGTTGCTTTATCTTAGACCCGCTCGCGTAACGAAGACTTTCGTCAACTGTTATTTTGCGTGGCCAAGGTTCTTTTACTCTCTTAGCACCAAATAATCTACGGATGATTCGGTGAGAATCAACATAGTATGTGCTTGCTACTGATATAGCAGTCCGTTCGTTGACAGGTAGATCGTACTGGTCTGATGGTTGCAATGCCTCCATGCCATCGACCTCTACCGCTCTGGCTAGTAAAGTGCCGAACATTGCATTTGCAGCATTGCCCACGATCATGTCTCGGTGCATGCGCATTTTGGTTTCACTTGTACTGTCAGTATCCTCGCGTTGTTCAAGAGCTGTCTTCAAACGTGCGGCAGCTGCAAAGCGAGGTTCTCGGTCAGTCTTTGTCGCGCCAAGGTTGAGTCTCTTCGGGCCAAAAGGCTTCACAGTTTTAGCAAGAAATTCCTGCATAACACCAAGATCAGAAGTTCTCCGTTGTAGCTCAACGAGCGATACCTCAGCGGCAGTTAATTCGTCGTGATGGGATTTTGACATTGCAGCGAAACTGACTTCGCCTTCTTCGTTCTCGGCGAGCATGCCAACACTCGTTATACCAAGGCTCGACGTTTCATAAAAGAATCTTACGATTGAGTCGCCTTCTTCGCCTGCGATAATAAAAGCGTCTGAGGCCTGTACCTCTGGGTTGTCATACTGCTGCCAACCACCCCCACCAGCATAATCAAAGTTTAGCTTGCGGCTATGGTACTTACCTTCAAAGCTGTCAATAATTTTTTGAGATGTTTCATTTGCGACTTGGATTGCATCAGTTTTTTGTTCGCGGTAGTGAGCCTCGTCTTGAACTGCGCTGCTGACCTCTGGAGAAAGATGAACCATTGCTTACCTCAACTTATTTATCACATTATTATGGCACACCCGTCAATACTATTAAATGAGAAGTTGTAATCTTTAAGTTAATCTGCTACAATCGTATCTGTTACGCACTTCTGTCTTAAACAATTAATAAGAAAGGGAAGGAGAACGTTGAGCCCAGCTCCGTTCGAACCAATCTATGGCAAAAGTAGTTAAAGCAAATCTAAAAATGAAGATCAAAGGTGGTCAAGCCAGCGCGGCTCCACCAGTTGGTAGTACCCTTGGTCAGTACGGTGTTAACATGATGGATTTCATCCAGCCTTTTAACGACGCAACTCGCGACATGCAGGGACAAATGGTTACCGCACATATCACTATTTATGATGACCGAAGTATGGACTTTCGTGTTGTTGGTGCGCCAACTGACGACCTAATACGTGCCAAGCTTGGCATCCAGAAGGGCTCAGGCAAGCCTAACAGCGAAAAGCTTCCACAGAAGCTTAGTCAGAAGGACTTGCAAGAAATTGCTGAGGCTAAGGCTAGCGACATGAATGCTGAAGACGTTGAGTCTATCAAGCGCATGGTCGCTGGCACAGCTCGCAGTATGGGAGTCGAGGTCGAATAGTGCAGTGTTTAGGTCAGGAAGGTCAGAACGCACGCGTTACTGGACGATCTGAAACTCATTTCGACAAGAGTCACAGTGACGCAGTTGATAAGAATGACCCGTCGGCACAGATGGAACTAGCTCAATTCTTTGAAGAGTTTGTACTAGATGATCCTGAGCCACAGACAATTAGACATATCGGAAGCAAAGCAATGAATAATTTGTGGGAGGCAGTACTGCCGCTAATACCACGAAAGGAAGAATCACATGGCCAAGAGTAAGAAAGAATTATTAGAAGAGGCAACAGCGGCTGGTCTTGAAGTCACAGCCAAGAACACAATTGCAGAAATTCAAGCTGCACTTGATGGTCAAGAGAAGAGCCCCGAAGACGTCATCAGCGAAGTACTGGCCGAAGCCAAGCCTGAGGCAACCGACAAGCCGCTAGCCAAGTCTGGTAAGCGCAGCGCCAAGGCACTAGAAGAAGCCGAAGAGAAGCAAGCCAAGGAAGAACGCAAGGCAAGCGGCGAAGTCGCAGAAGACAAGCCTAAGGTACCAGTAACACCTACTCGCTCACGTCTTGAGCGTCGCGGTAAGCATTTCCGTAAGAGTGCTGAACTATTAGAGGCTGGCAAAGCTTACGAGCTTGAAAAGGCTATTGAGCTGGCTCAGAAGACAAGTCACGTTAAGTTTGACGCCACTGTCGAGCTACACATTAACCTAGGTGTCGACCCACGTCACGCCGACCAGAACATTCGTGATAACTTGGTTTTGCCAGCAGGTACTGGTAAGACTGTGAAGATTGCTGTTCTAACAGACGACGTAGCCGCAGCTAAGAAGGCTGGCGCCGACATCGCTGGTACGGATGAGCTGTTTGCACTACTCGATAAGGGCAACATGGACTTCGATGTTCTAATCTCTACCCCAACCCTAATGGCCAAGCTTGGTAAGTATGCTCGTGCTCTAGGTCCTCGCGGCCTAATGCCTAACCCTAAGAGCGGCACAGTTACGACTGATATCGAAAAGGCAGTGGCCGAAGCCAAAGCTGGCAAGGTCGAATATCGTGTCGACAGTACTGGTATCGTTCACCTTGGTGTTGGTAAGGTTAGCTTCACTGCACCTCAACTTCTTAAGAACATTCAAGCCGTAATGGCTAGCATTAAGGCTAACAAGCCCCAAAGCGTAAAGGGTAACTACATCAAGGCTGTTCACCTGACAACTAGCATGGGTCCATCTGTGACAGTTGACCCTGCAAACATTGGCTAGACTGAAGCGCCAAGCTCAGTCATAATGGCTGTAATGGGTGACTCCGCAAAACAAATATCAAACGGATTAGTAATTGTCTTCGACGGCATTGATGGCGTTGGCAAATCTACGCAACTTGAGTTAGCTAAAACAGCCCTTGAGTCTGAGGGCTGGTCTGTCCACACTAGCCGAAATCTCGGCGGTACACCAATCGGCGAAGAGTTGCGTGAAGTCATGCTTTCGACCATAGAGCGTCCTACCAAGACTAATCTGTATATATCGGTGGCGATTCAAGAGGCGCTGCTCGATGTCATCGAAGAAGAAAGATCTAAGAATCAAATAATCCTGCTTGATCGTGGGCCTTTCTCACTAGCTGCGTACGAAATATATGGCAGCAATCTCGATGAATCGATTGGTTGGCAATATGTTGACGCTGGTATGCTGCGGCTCAAGCCCGAGTTGACAATTATTTACAAAACCAACACCGAAGAAGCTCTCAAAAGACTTAAGACCAAGTCAGGCCAATCCGATTACTTCGAGAGAATGCCCCAAGATTACTTCGAGCGCGTCTCGGACGGTTACGAAATTGCTGCCAAACGCTACGAAGACACCACAACTGCACTTGATGCCGGACAGGCCATAGAAGTCGTTCACGAACAAACAATGCAATCTATCAAAGCGGCTATAGAAGCCAAACTCCATTCAAATTAAGCATAACCACTTATAAACACTATTTGCGTAAAAATCACATTAACTTTATGCTTGCTTAAATACCAGAGGTTCATCTAAAATAAAAAGAACTAAAAGAGGTGTTCATGGCGGTCTACAGCAATATCCAAATACGACAAGCGATCGATGATGGGCACATAGTTTGCCATCCCTTTGACCCCAACCACGTTAGTCACGCCAGCATGGACGTTACGCTCGGCTACCACTATTACCGCATTGAGCGGATGAACGAACGCACCATCTATAACCCTTTTGATGCAGAAGACGTCGAACGCTACTTCGATGGTCCTTACAAGGCAATGCCTCATGGTGAATGGTGTAAGCTCAACGGGTTTAAGCCAGTCAACAACATTCCACTGGATCACCCTGTTATCAGCCTCAAGCCTCGCGAGCGTATCTTGGCTCACACACATGAATTCTTCGGTATTAAACCGCCAGGCGCTTATGAGGTTAAATCTCGCTCTAGTTGGGGTCGTAACGGTGTTGCGGTTTGCTTCGACGCTGGTTGGGTTGACCCAGGTTATATCAACCGTCTGACGCTCGAGATCTATAACCTTAATGACCGTGAGACTGTGCTGCTACCAGTTGGTGAGCGAATTGCTCAAGCAATCTTCCTGGAGACAGGTGAGGTTGACGGTAACTACGGCAAGGGTCGCAATGACGGCTTCAGCGGCAAGTACCAGCAAGGCACCGACCTGGAGACGATCATCAAGACATGGTCGCCCGATATGATGCTACCCAAGGCCTACAAGGACAAGCGCTCAATGCCGCAGAAGATCGAGGGTTTATCTTATGAATAGAGGCAAGTACATAGTAATTGAAGGCGCTGAAGGCGTAGGCAAATCTACGCAACTTCAGGAGTTGGCACGACGCTTGCAGGCTGCTGGATTGCCCGTTCGTACGCTTCGCGAACCAGACAGCCAGAGCGATCTAACAGCTCGAGCAATTCGCCAGCTAACTCAAGACCCACGTTATCCTATGAATACACGTACCGAGGTGCTTCTCTATAACGCCGCTCGGGCTCAAAGCTTACAAGTTATCAAAGAGAGCGTCGAGCATGGCGTTATCTGTCTAGTTGACCGCAACTATCTAACTACTCTAGCTATTCAATACTACGGTCGTGGCGATGTACCTGATTACGACACAATCAATAGCATTATTAACTTTGCAGTTGGCGGCATTGAGCCTGATCTCTGTATCGTTCTTGA
Organism: Patescibacteria group bacterium; assembly: GCA_038064395.1. Classification (GTDB taxonomy): domain Bacteria; phylum Patescibacteriota; class Saccharimonadia; order Saccharimonadales; family UBA4665; genus JBBTTE01. The sequence continues at coordinate 29,322 of JBBTTE010000005.1, forward strand.
TGCACCTGTGAATGTCTTAAGAGAACGTCTGAGCGATCGTTATCATGGCGAACGCTTCGATAACTTAACTGATGCGTTCTTGGAGCGTGTGCGAGCCGGTTACCTCTGGGAAGCCAAGCAGCGCTCATTGCCAATTGTCTTTGCGACTGAAGAAACAGAAGTTGTGGCTGACAATATTTGGCAACTTGTGTCTCAGGAGTTATCGATTCGTAGCCAGAGTAAGGCAGCAGTAGCCGAGCCTGCTTCAGTCAAAGAGATTATCGAGCAGAAGAAGTTGCCCAAGGTTGAGCAGTCAGCCGTTCCAGATTCTTCGCCTGCTTCGGATGCCGAACCATTCGTTACCAAGTCTGACGCCGGTAACTTCGTGATGACCGACGCCGGCAAGCAGTATTTGTCCGAGGCCGTGACCGATGTTGAAGGTGACGTATATACCTTCACTGATAAGTTGAGTCCTGTAACTATCGCTGCGGCTATGGCACGCCTAAGTCGTCGCGCTGATGACATGAGAATTACGATTCTTGATGAGTTTGCGGGCAAAGTCGACAAGGACGCTCAGCTCCTTCAGCGAGTCATTACAGCCTACGGCGATGACTCTGTCCAACAACTAGGTGGTCTGCATCTCGTCGTAGAGAACGCCTCCAACATTCTTACTAAGAAGCTCGAGTGGGGACGATTGGCTTCTTATCTGGAGCAATCTACTCGCTATATCTTCTTCGACCGCAAGGACGAGTCTGGCAAGTACCGCTATTACACCCCAGAACACTTCAAGCCGTCTGTTAAGAAGCAGTACGAACAGGCTATGGATACTATCTTCGACATGTATTCGACCATGGTTCATAGCCTGACAGATTACGTACGTGCCAATGACAGTACTCCAGAGAAGGAGCGCGATATAGCCTGGAAAGGCGCCACTAGGGCTCAAGCCTGTGATGCTATACGTAACGTCCTACCAGTCTCTACCAAGTCTACCGTCGGTATATTCGCCTCTGGCCAAGCCCTAGAGAGTCTGATCATGCACTTGCTCAGCGATGAGCTGCCTGAAGCCCAGATAACCGGCCAAAAGCTTCTAGAACAAGGCCGCAAAATTGTACCTATGTTCCTCGAGCGTGCCGATAAGCCCGAACGTGGTGGCGCGACCATTGCATACCGTGCCAACACGGCCAAGGCAGTTCAGCAGTTAGCCAAAGAGTATCTACCAGACAGTCACTCTACGGCGGCTACTGAAGCTGTTAACTTGGTCGATTTCTGGCCTAAGAACGAACTTTTGTTGGTTCCCGATATGCTCTACGAACACAGCAACTTGTCACTTGAGCAGCTGCAGTCCAGCGTCAATGACTGGCCTTATGACCAGAAGATAGCCGTCTTCAAGAGCTATATGGGCGAGAGACTGAATCGCCGCCACCGACCTGGCCGCGCCATTGAGAAGGCGCACTACAGCTGGGATCTGGTCTGCGATTATGGGATTTTCCGTGATTTGCAGCGCCACCGAATGGTTGATGACATGAACTGGCAGCTGCTAACGCCACGTTATGGATATGAAGTTCCTAAGTTGGTTGAAGATGCTGGCCTGACAGATCAGTTTGAAGCTTGTTTTGACGTTAGTCTCAAGCTGTTTGGCTTCCTCCAGCAGGCAGGATACCCACTCGAGGCTCAATACGCCACGCTTATGGGTCACAAGATGCGCTGGAAGGTTACCTACAACGCCCGCGAAGCTTTTCACCTGCATGAGTTACGCACTAGTCCACAAGGCCACCCCGGCTACCGCAAGCTAGTAATGCAAATGCACGAGAAGCTCGCCGAAGTCCACCCGCTGCTAGCAGAGGCAATGCAGTTCGTTAACACCGATGAAGATTCTGAGCTAACACGTCTGGCCGCTGAGCGCTACACGCAGTTCAAGCTCAATCAGCTAAGCTAGTGTTCGACTCCGATAGATGGATCCATCATAGTTGCCAATTCGCCTTCCTGGCCAAGTCCATAGGTGATTGGCAGGTTTTTTATAAATGGGAACCTGTTCGTACTACTGTAGCCCGTCGTAAGTGGTAAATCGTCAACGGTGCCATCACCTACGAACAGCATCATTGGCTGAGATATATCTCGACGTTTTTGAAGCTCACTGAGCTGCCTAGCTGTTTTTGGTGCTTTGCGTTCAGGATCCTGGCTAAAAGTAACGCCACTAAAGATTAGTAAGTCCGAGACGACGAGCACCTTTCCATTTACTTTTACGAGGTCTTCGGTAATTTCTAGTTGATCCATCTCCATTTCTGGCGGAGTTCCTTGGATTGTTCCGTCGGCCGGTAAGTGGAGTATGCTATCGGTGCCGAAACTTTCCTGTATATCAATGAAGAATTGCCTGACAGGTGCGTCCTTCATGGCGACCACGCCAATATTACGTGACATACGTAGGTTGTAGGCTAAACCGTCTAGCAGCCTGCCTTCGCTACTCTGAAACACACTTTCTGCTATCTTAGACAGGCCATTTTTTGCAATCTCGGCCTCTCTGTTGGCTGCGCGCTGGTTACGCTTCTTGACCGCCTCAGGCGTGTTCTTAAGTTGTTCTCTGGTCTTACCCGGCATAATGAGCTATTATAACCGTAAACACAATAAATGTCAATAGGTATGTCGTTGACAGCACGTGTTCAGTATGTGACTATGATAAAGATGTGTAAAAAGCAGGTGATTGATTCAATCATTATTAGCCCTTTCTAGCGGGTCTGCTTAGCATCTAGCAAGTAAATGCAGCTCCCGCCAGTCGGGAGCTTTTTATTTAAGGGGGATTATGGAAATTGGCGAAGGTATGGAGCCAGGGTTTACGTTTGTTCCAACGAAACCTACCTCAACTGAGGCATGGGAGCAGAGGCGCAAGGCGTTTGAGGCTGAAGGCGCTAACGGAAAAGTGGTTAACCCGCTACTAGCGCATAGTCAAGAAGTAGAAGTAGAAGAGTTTCTGCACGGCGCAGGCTCCGACAGTTCTGAATTATAGGACTCACCCCTTGACGACAGGTGTATAATCATCTAGAATATTGAGTATAGTTGCCACAGACAGCGACGGTCACGACGCGCAAGCCAAGAGACTTGATAAGGTCGCCGAGGTACAAACAATCTATTTAAGGTAGTTTGAACGTCTTTGGTTAACAGATTCCAAAGGCGTTTTTGTTTGGCAACGAAGCAAGGCATAGGTCGATAGCCCTGCAATATCTGTAAGTAATTGGAGAATTACATGGCACTAACCAAAAACGAGAAGCAAGACGTAATTAAGGAAGTATCTGATTTACTCAGTAATTCTAAGATGACCGTCGTTGCCAAGTACGAAGGTACAGGCGTGAAGGCTCTGCAGTCTCTACGTCGTGATGCCAAGGCTAACGGCACTAAGGTCAAAGTCGTCAAGAACCGCCTTGTCATACAAGCCATCAAGGCTACTGACAGCGTCAAAGACGTCGACACTAGCGCCCTAGAAGGTATGCTTATCTACGCTTTTAACAGCGATGACGAAGTGGCGCCTGCTCAGAGCTTACACACTTTCGCCAAGACTAACCCAACATTTCAGTTTGTTGGAGCTATTAGCGCCGATGGCAAGTTCATCGATGCTGACAGTGTTAAGGCGCTTGCGGTACTACCAAGCAAGAACCAACTGATCGCTGGTCTAATCAATACCCTCAACGCACCTGTTAACGGTGTTATGAGCGGTCTTACTGGCAACCTCCACGGCCTTCTACAAGGTCTGGAAGCTAAGGCAACTAACTAACCTCACAAGGAGAATGAACAAATGGCAACAGATTTAAAGAAAATTGCAGAACAGCTTGTCGGACTTACTGTACTAGAAGTCAACGAGCTTGGAACTATCCTAAAAGACGAGTATGGCATTGAGCCAGCCGCCGCAGCCGTAGCTGTTGCTGCTGCTCCTGCTGGTGACGCTGCTGCTGCAGCTGACGAGAAGAGCGAGTACGACGTCATCCTTAAGGATGCCGGCGCTCAAAAGGTCGCTGTTATTAAGGCCGTCAAAGACCTAACTGGTCTTGGCCTTGGTGAAGCGAAGGCAATCGTAGACGGCGTACCTAAGCCAGTTCTAGAGAAAGCCAAGACAGAAGACGCTGAAGCCGCTAAGACTGCTCTAGAAGCAGCTGGCGCTACAGTTGAACTAGCCTAATATACTTAGACTAGTCTGGTGGTAAAGCCGCCCCGAGCAATTAGGGCGGCTTTTGATTTATTAAGAAATAATGAAAAATGTTTACATATTGATGCCGTGTGTTTATTATTTAACTTCCAATTCGTTATCTAAAGGATTAAGCTGTGAGTATGAGTACTGAACTTGAAAAACTAAAAAAACCTAAACCAACAAAATTTCCTAGCAGAAATCGAGATAGCAAATCTGGAGTGTATATAGAGTCCACAAAGGGCAAAACTACAAAAGAGATTATCGCTGAAATGGAACGATTGTCAAAAAAAGATATATACGTTGCAGAGTAACTTATGGAAGATGACGGCAGTCAGAATCAGGATAGCAATAGCTCCAACCCGATCGTTATATTACTAGATAATAATGCGATTCAAGCATTCCTAGGTAAAGATACTGCACCTGAACTAGCAGAGTTTTTAAAAGAAGTTGACGAAGTAGGCGCAACTCTAGCAGTATCAGATATTGTTTTATATGAAGCACTGAAAGCAGTAATATTTGATGAACAAAAAACCGCTGAAGTTGCCAACTTTTTTGATAACTACCTTACTAGATACAACGTCGACGAGGATGTTCTAATCAGCGCTGCGCGTGTTCATGAGATGTACGGCAGCGATAAGGCAACTAAAGGGTCAAGACACGCTTGCTCGACGGAAGATATAATCATTGCGACTACTTCAATGATTTTGGGTGCCTATGTACTTACATCGGATGGCAATGACTACCCAATGCCTTTTTTTAAAGAGTCGAATAGGATAGCAATATATTATCAGGTAAAAAACAGAAGAAGGCACAAGATTTTCTATCTTCTACAACCAGATCAAGAGGCTATATCAAACGCCTTAGCTCAGCTTGATGGAGCGAATATTGTTAAAACAAAGGGAGAGGCTAAGAGTAAAGAACCCAAACGGTAAATTTGATTTATCCACAGATTGAGATGTGTTTTTTGACACGGTTTGATCTTCGTGATATTTTAAGGGGGAAAGTGTACCAATAAACACTGACAAGAGAGACAGAAATATGCCGGATGTACCAGATAAGCAAGTCAAACGACTAAGAGCTTTAATCCAAGAAGCAGAAACCAGCCTTGCGGCTGCGACTGAGCTATTGATTAGTCTTGTAGGTGATGACGACAAGGTCGCCCCTGTTGCCCGCGAAGAAACCCTCGGTAAGGTCATCGAAGGTGTATTTGACGGTCAGAACATGGTCGGATCTGACAGCAAGACCTATCCCGTGCCTGCTAACTACGCTAGCAAATCCAAGCTAGTCCAAGGAGATATTCTTAAGCTAACTATCGCCGAAGACGGCGCTTTCTTATACAAGCAGATCGGTCCTATACCTCGTAAGCAGGTTGTAGGCACCCTTATTCTAGAGAATGGACACTACTTCGTAGATGTTAGCGGCAAGAAGCTGCGCGTACTCTTAGCTAGCGTTACTTACTTCAAGGCCAAGCCCGGTGATCAGGTCAGCGTCAACGTTCCAGAAGACGACTCTGCTGCCGAATGGGCCGCTCTCGAAGCCGCTCTATAACCAGTCTTTGCACAGATTAACCACTATTAACCAAGTCTAAGCCAATAGCACAACAGCTCAGCTTGCCAAAAGCTAGTATAATAAGTCTTCTATGGGACAGGCTTTGTATCGTAAGTACCGTTCGAAGTCTCTAAGCGAGATTATCGGACAGGAACATATAACGGAGACTCTTGAGCAAGCGCTCAAGCAGGGTCGAATTAGTCACGCCTATCTGTTCACTGGTCCTCGTGGGGTCGGCAAGACCTCAATAGCTCGCATTTGGGCACATGAGATCAACAGCCTGCCATACGAAGACGACAGCCCGCATATGGACATCATTGAAATTGACGCGGCTAGTAATCGGCGAATTGATGAAATTAGAGAACTGCGCGATAAGGTGTATGTTGCTCCAACTAGTCTAAAATACAAGGTATACATCATTGATGAGGTCCACATGCTCACTCGTGAGGCCTTCAACGCGCTACTTAAGACGCTTGAAGAGCCTCCAGCTCATGTGGTCTTCATTCTGGCTACAACTGATGCTCATAAGCTGCCTGACACCATCGTAAGCCGCACGCAACGGTTTAGCTTCAAGCCAGTTACGTCGGCTAAGGTCATTGACCACCTCAAATACATTGCTAAGACAGAGAAGATTGATATATCTGAAGACGCCTTGAAGCTCTTGGCTGACCATGGCGAAGGTAGCTTCCGTGACAGCATTAGCTTGCTTGATCAGGCTCGCAGCAGTGGCACTAAGATCGGTGCTGATGATATCCGAGCTTTGCTGGGAGTTCCCTCAACCGAGGCTGTCGAAACGTTACTTCAGGACACGCTTAGCGGTGCAGACAGTTCCACTATCATGAAGGCCTTGAATGGACTATATGATCAAGGTTACCAAGCTACGGCCATAGCCAAACTGCTCAGCCAAGACTTACGCGGCGGCATGATTGACGGTAGCGCTGATGATAACTTCGAATTGCTGAGCAAGTTGATCGAAGTTCCTGCTTCACATGATCCCGAACGCTTCCTAGAGCTGGTTCTGCTGCAGTCGCGACCACAACAGCCCGCACCCAGAGCTACAAAGCCTGCCAAGCAGCCGCCAGAACAGCTAGAGACAAAGGTGCCTGAGTCGCCAATCGAGGCAGAGCAGCCCAAGATAGAGACAGCGCCACCTGAAGAGTCACAGCAAGAAGTCAAAGCTCCAGCGCCCATGACACCCGCCAAGGTTGACGATCTAGATAAGGCTTGGCCAGAAATTCTCAAGCAGCTCAAGCAACGTCACAACACTCTATATGGAGTGATTAGAATGGCTCAGCCTGACTTTGATGAAGCTAACACTCTCAAGCTGTCATTTGCTTTCGCTTTTCACCAGAAGCGCATCAAGGAGAACAGCAACCAGCAGAAGCTCGCTGACATAATCGAAGAAGTAACAGGTCAAAAGTTGCGGATAGAGTGCCTGCTAGACAGCACGGCTAAGCCGCCTAAAACACCAGTTATTACAACCGACGAGCCAGACAAGAGTGACTTAACAGCCATTAGCAATATTTTTGGCGAGGCTGAGCTGCTAGAATCGTAACTATGGAACCTAAGTCTACAGCTGGTATACAGCCTCAAAACGCCGAAGCCGAAGCAAGTCTATTAGGTGCTCTACTAATCGATACGGATGCAATTGTTAAGATTGCGGATACCGTTGCTGCTACGGATTTCTTCGACAAGCGTCATGAGCGCATTTATCAGGCGATTCTGCACTTATATGAGCACAAGCAGTCAATTGACGTCTTAACGCTAGCCGATCGCCTTAAGAACAGTGGTGATCTTGATAGTGTAGGTGGGCCAGGCTATCTGACCGAGCTGACTAACTTCGTGCCGACAGCGGCTCATGTTGAGCAATATGCCGATATCGTATCGCAGAAAGCCATGCGTCGTCGTCTAATCACGGCTTCTAAGGAAATAACTGAGCTTGGCTATGACGAGTCGCGGCAGCTACAAGAGCTGGTCGAAGAGGCCGAAACCCGCCTCTTCCAGGTCAGCCAGCAGCATGTTAAGCAGGATATCATCAGCTTGGAGACTATTCTTGCCGAGAGTTTTGACAGATTGGACGACCTGCACAAGGATAAGAAGAAGATCCGTGGTATTCCGACTGGCTACAAAGACCTTGATAACACCCTGGCTGGTTTCCAACGCTCAGACCTAGTGATTCTAGCTGCTCGACCATCAATGGGTAAGACCGCCTTGGCGCTAAACTTTGCTCACAATATAGCCGTGCAGTCTAACGAGCCGGTACTTATATTCAGTCTAGAAATGAGCAAAGAACAGCTTGTCGACCGCTTACTAGCTATGGAGTCTGGTGTCAGTGCTTGGTCGCTTCGTACCGGTAACCTAACTGATGCTGACTTTGAGAAGATCGGTCATGCCATGGGTACTCTTAGTGAAGCCCCGATATACATAGATGACAGCCCTGGCATCACGATTAGCGACCTAAGAACCAAAGCCCGTCGCGAGGCACATCAGAGGCCACTAGGCCTGATCATTGTGGATTATCTTCAGCTGATGAGCGGTGGTAGTCGTTTCGGTGGTGATAGTAACCGAGTCCAAGAAATATCTGAGATCTCACGTGGCCTTAAGGGCGTGGCCAGGGAGCTGAATGTACCTGTATTGGCACTAAGCCAGTTGAGTCGTTCAGTCGAGAGTCGTAACCCGCAAATTCCACAACTAGCCGACTTGCGTGAGTCTGGCTCGATTGAGCAAGACGCCGATGTCGTGGCCTTCATATATCGCGAGGAATACTATAATCCAGATACCGATCGCAAGAAGCTTACTGATATCTTTATCAAGAAACACCGAAACGGCCCTGTTGGTGGCGTTGAGCTTTACTTCGATAACGAACGCCAACTCTTCCGTTCAGTCGAAAGCCGCCGTCAAGACCAGCCTTTCAGCAATTAATAAGCTATAATAAGCAGCTAGATGGGTCGAATTCGTAACTTTTTATCAGAGAATAGCCGAGTAATTGGCTGGTCAGTGCTTGGTCTGATGGGGCTTAGCGCATTGATGCTATATAGACTCGGCAGCTTAACGGCAGGCATGAGTGTCACTGAGATCAACAACAGCTGGCTGCCTGTTGGCTGGCATGGTATCTATCACCAGGCATTATACTTACCACTGAACTTGGTACGCTCAGTTGATTTTGTGGTCTTCACAGATCACGGTGCGTTCCTTAGTCGGTTACCGAACGCCTTCTTCGGCGGTTTAGCGGTTATAAGCTTCGCTTGTCTGATTAAGTTATGGCATGGCACACGAACAGCTGTCATGGCGACACTGTTATTCGCCACTAGCGCATGGGTACTACACGCCAGTCGACTGGCTAGCTTTGATGTTTTGTACCTTTGGGCATTGCCGACGCTGATTTTGATAAATGTTTTGCTGCATAAGTATTCCCAGAAGGCACTAGTCTGGTACGGCAGCCTGTTCATTTGGGGCTTGATGCTTTATGTTCCTGGACTTGTTTGGTTGATTGGGCTAAGTGTCTATCTGCAACGAGCAAATATTGCTGTCGCCTGGAAGCACTTTGGTTCGTTTGCAGGGCGGTTTGCTAGCATCGGACTGGTCGTTATTTGGCTACCTCTACTGATCTTTGACTTCATTAAGTTCGGAGGGCTCGTCACTTGGCTAGGATTACCGAATCATTTTGCTGAGCCCATTACCATCATTAAGCAATTTGTGGCCGTGCCAATTCATTTGTTCATAAGAGGCCCACGTTACCCCGAGATGTGGCTTGACGCCGCGCCGATACTAGACATCTTCAGTCTAGCGATGTGTATTATCGGCATATACTTCTACGCTAAGCATCCTAAGGCATATCGAGCCCGCTTATTAGGTAGTTTCGCAGTTATAGGCGTCTTGTTAGTTGGTTTGGCTGGGCCAGTTGGCCTTAGCCTACTTGTGCCGTTGTTGTATATCCTTATTGCCACCGGCATCGCTTATCTGTTACATGATTGGCTCAAGGTATTCCCTAGCAACCCTTTGGCCAGGGGTCTGGGGTTGGGCTTAATAAGCCTGGCTATTGGGCTGAGCTGCATCTATAACTTACGATCTTACTTCATAGCTTGGCCTCATAATCCAACGACCCAAGTCGTCTTTCAATACCGTCGATAGCACTGCTATACTATAAGTTAGACTAAGAGGGAGAAATTATGGGACGATTTGACCAAGCAAAGATGTTGATGAAGGTTAAGAAGATTCAGAGCGAACTGCAAAAAATGGTAATCAAGGTAGAGAAGGGTGACGGTGCAGTAGTTGTTGAGATCACCGGCGAACAGAAGATTAAGAAGATAAACATTGATCCAGAATACGTAGACCTAGATGATATTGGGCAATTAGAGCGCTGGATCGAAGATGCAGTCAAGGAAGCGATTGGCGAGAGTCAGAAGATTGCCGCCGAGAAGATGCAGCCAATGATGGGCGCTCTGGGCAGCCTAGGACTCTAAGGTAAGCTTACCGATGCAGATATTGCCGCCGGCTTTGAGTGATTTGATTGAGGCTTTTGGGCTGCTGCCTGGTGTCGGGCCACGAACGGCCGAACGCTATGCGTACTACCTGTTGAGGCAGTCAGGAGACTCGCCTCAGAAGTTAGCGGCTGCCTTGCAAGCGCTCAGCGGTGGTATCGGCTATTGCGCCAAGACCTTTGCCTTAGTGCCTGCAGGACAAGAACTAGCCGATCTATATACTGATCCAAGACGAGACAAGACGACCGTAGCAGTTGTTGCGGAGCCATTTGATCTAGTGGCTCTAGAGAAGACTGGTCAGTTCAAGGGAACATATCATGTCTTGGGCGGTCTCGTATCACCTATAGATAACATTGGTCCCGATCAACTTCACATTGCCGAGCTAGTTAAGCGTATTGAAGACGACAAGGTCAAAGAGCTTATTCTAGCCACTAACGCCAGTGTAGAAGGCGAATCAACCGCTCTATACATTAGACACCAGATCGGCGATCGTAAGATTAAGATAACTCGCTTGGCGAGAGGACTATCTGCTGGCGTCGATCTGGAGTATGCTGATCAGATAACTCTAGGACGCGCCCTAGAAGATCGGCAAACTATTTAGTAAGGTGGACCCTATGTACGACCAAGCGAATCAAATCAAAGAAATAATCGATGCTGCAAGCAAGATCGTTATCGTTCAGGCAGACAACCCTGACGCCGACAGTCTAGGCAGCGCACTTGCAATGGAGCACATACTTGGTGACCTCGGCAAAGAACCGTACCTGTACTGTGCGGTCGATATGCCTGGCTATTTGCGCTATATGGACGGTTGGGATCGCATTCAGAAAGACCTGCCACAGAAGTTCGATGCCAGTATAATTGTTGACGCCTCAACAATGACACTATTAGATCGACTGACTAAGTCAGGCCAGCAAGGCTGGCTAGCCAGTAAGCCGTGCGTAGTCTTGGATCATCATCAGACAGTCGAGAACATCGTGCCTTTTGCAAAAGTGATGATTAACGATCACAAGCGGGCATCCACTGGTGAACTGATTCACATTATTGCCAAGCAGCTTGGCTGGCCTTTGTCAGTCCAAGCACAGGAGTTAATAGCTATCTCGATACTTGGTGATACACAAGGGCTCAGTAATCAACTAGCGTCAGCTGAAACTTACCGCGTCATGGCCGACATGATAGAAGCGGGCGTTGATCGTCCCAAACTAGAGGAGATGCGCAGGGAACTGAGTAAGATGCCGCCAGAGATATTTAAGTATAAGTCTAAGCTTATAGCCCACACCAAGTTCGATGCAGACGGACGATTAGCTACCGTTGTAGTCCCGCAACTGGAGATTAATCAGTACAGTCCATTGTATAATCCTGCGCCACTAGTACAGAATGATATGCTCCAGACCACAGGAGTCGAAGTGGCTATAGTATTCAAGCGCTATGATGACGGTAAGGTCACTGCTGCTATTAGATGTAATCCTACTGCTGGTGTCGCAGCCGCTATTGCTGAACATTTCGGCGGTGGTGGTCATGCCTTCGCTAGCGGCTTCAAGATTGAGTCAGTTAAGGACTTCGACGCCAAGCGTGAAGAATGCATCGCCTACGCCACGGACCTTCTCGACAAAACGACCTAATGAACGCTCAAGATAGGCTACAATAATAGCAATGAAGTTGCATAACACTCTTAGCCGCGAAGTAGAGAAGTTCGAGCCTATTGATGCCCGACTAGTGCGCATTTACTCTTGTGGACCGACTGTCTATGACCACATCCATATTGGTAACCTGAGTTCATTTATCTTTGCCGATACCCTTAGACGGGTTGTAATGGCCTCTGGCTACAAGGTGAAGCATGTCATGAACTTCACAGACGTCGATGACAAGACGATCAGGCGCAGCCAAGAGAAATACGCCGATTTGGCGCCTATTGAAGTTCTAATGAAGCTCACGTCAGAGTATAGTGGGGTATTCCTGGATGATATGAAGGCCGTTGGCAACAATGTTGACGCCATAGACTTCGTCAAGGCTACGGACAGCATAGACAGCATGAGAACACTTATCAAGGAGCTGCATGAGGCTGGCTTCGCCTATGTCGCCGATGATGGCATTTACTTCTCGATTGATAAGTATCGCAAAAGCGGCAAGAAGTACGGGCAACTAACCGAAATAACAGCTAGCTCTACTAGCGAAGCCCGTATCCAGAATGACGAGTATGATAAGGAATCTGTTCATGACTTCGCTCTTTGGAAGAAGCAGAAGACTAATGAGCCGGCTTGGCCTTTCGAACTAGATGGACAAGACTTGGCTGGTCGACCTGGATGGCACATCGAATGTTCGGCTATGAGCAGCGGTGCTCTAGGGCAACCCTTTGATATTCATACTGGTGGCGTCGACCTGATGTTCCCGCATCACGAGAATGAAATTGCCCAGAGTACAGCCACAAAAGACGACCCCACCTACGCCAAGTACTTTGCCCACAATGAACATCTGCTGATAGATGGCAACAAGATGAGTAAGTCGCTGGATAACTTCTACACCCTCGAGGACATACGTCAGAAGGGTTTTGATCCGCTAGCTTTCCGTCTACTCGTCTTACAGGCACATTATCGTAAGCAGGCTCATTTCACCTGGGATAATCTTGAGGCGGCTCAGAACCGACTGTTTAATCTGTACACCTTTGCCGATCTGAAGCATCAGCCGAATGCTATGTCAGATGTGATTGAAGAGCAGGCTTACGAAGGTTATGAAAAGTTTATAGATGGTCAAATAACAGACCTTGGCAACGATTTGGACACACCTATAGCTCTGAGCTCACTAAGCACATATACCAGACATATTGCGTCCAAAGGCTATAGACAGGGCATCCAAGCCTTCCTAGAGGCTCTTGATCGGCTTTATGGGCTCGAGCTGTCAACTAGGCCAGATATTACCGATGAGCAGAAGCAAGTTATAGCAGAACGCGACAAGGCAAAGTCTGATGGTGATTGGCAAAAGTCTGACGAGCTCCGAGATCAGCTAACAGATCAAGGTATCGGCTTGCGCGATACTTCCAAAGGGGCTATTTGGTCCCGGCTACGTACTCGTTGAAGTCGGGTGTGTCTATAATGTCTTTGGTTCTTAGGTATTCCAGAACCGCAATTCTCAAGCAACCGGCCACTGGAATCGCAACTAGCGCCCCGAATAGCCCGCCGAAGCTAACACCGACAACTACCGAAATGAACACTAGCAGAGGGGACATATTAGTCGAGTTAGCCTGAATCTTGGGCTGAACGAAGTAGTTTTCAATCTGTTGGTACAGGATGTAATAGGCAAGAATTATGACAGCTGCACCCAATGAGCTGAATAGCGCCACCGTTGTGACAATTATAGCCCCGATTGTATGGCCAACCATCGGTATCAGCCCGCATATGAAGATAATCACCAGAAGTGCCACGGGATAACTTATGTGAAGTATTAACACGGCTGGCATGATCAGTACGGCTGCGATAGCTGCTAAGACCACCTGACCATTAATATAGCCCTTAATAACCTTGTACATTTCAGTGGCTAACCGATCAGCCGTTCTGTGATGTTTATCGGGCACAACTTCTCTCGAGAAGGCTATCCAGCGTGGTCCTTCAACCAGCATCATGAACGTCAACACTAAGATGGTAAGTAAGGAGAAGACACTGCTACCAACTCTCTGAGCCGTAGAAAAGGCTGATCCGCCAACGTGCTTCAGACGTTCTGATAGCTGAGCTGAGAAAGCATCGACTTGCTTCTGGAGATGGTGCTCTCTGATGAACCTACCAGTCTGGCTGTTCTGACTTCTGAAGTCGCTAACTAGACTTGGAGCGGCAGTTACGAAGTTTCCAGTCTGCTTAATAAGCGGAGGAGCGATGCTTGCGATGAACCCGCCGAGCAACACAATAACTATGAGGAAAGACACAGTAGTTGCCATAGATCTGCTGCCACGGCTGCTACCAGGTAAGTTCTCACCTAGCCACTGTACTGGACTGTTTAGAGCAAGCGCCAGGAAGAAAGCTGTGAAGATAAGTAGCAAAGCGTGTGAGGCCTTACGAACAGACAGTATTAATACAATGGTCGCAATTGACATCAGCGCCAGACGAATGAATGTACCTGTGCTTACGCTTACGTTGACCTCTTGTGTTGTTTTCAAACCGTTACCCCTCCGGAATTTGATCATGCTTGGTATTATCTATAACTTAGGTCTTTTGCGCAATGCCTCACGATAAATCTCAACGAGCTTGCTACCGACTTTGTTAACATCAAAGTCAGCAGTGTAGCGGGCGCCCCATTGACTCATTGCTTGGTGTTTGGTCGCATCATTAAGATACAGTGCTAGTTTGTCGGCCAGAGCCAACTTATCCTTAGGCGCGAACAACAAATCAGGTTGCTCGTGCATAACAGATCTATAGCCTGCATTATCACCAGCCAGAACTACGGAGTTGCCGCTTGCCATAGCTTCGAGAAGCACTATACCGAAACTTTCGCCACCACTGCTGGGAAATGCACTAATATTAGCTGCGGCATAGTAATGTGGCTTATCTACTTCGCTAACGAAGCCAGTGAATTCAACAATGTCATTTAAGCCGCGCTCGTCAACGAACCTTTTGAGATTATGCAGAAGTGGGCCCTTGCCACAGATGACGACTCGAAAGGCCGGTAAATTCTCATGATTATTAACAAGCTCAGACACTGCTTCAAGTAATAGGTGACAGCCTTTGCGCGGCACTAGACGCCCCAAGAATAGAATTGTCAGAGTTGAGTCGTTGTACTTGACCAAGGGCTTTGCCAGACGGAAACGCTCGTAGTCTATTACGTTAGGTAAAACCGATGATTCAACCCCGAACTTGTCTCTAGCAAACACTTGAGCGGCCGGCGAGACGCTTAACATCTTGTCGAAACGCCTGAGAGAACGTCGACTCCATCTGCCAAGTAGCTGAGTCCCAAGACTGATTAGGTAAGAATTTGGCAGAATATGAAACGTACCGACAACAGCCGTCTGTGCAGATGCCTCTTGAACCAAGCGGCCTGCCATAAACGGGCTGTAGGGGGTTTGAACATGCAAAACGTCGAGCTGATGCTCGGCTAAGAAATTTCGTAGTTTTTTACGGCTTGTAGGTAAAGGAACTGTTAGGTAATTGCCGTTGGATTTAACGCTGATGTTACGACTCAAGCTGTGAACACCCTCAATATCAGTGCGCGAAGTTTGGCCAGCCAGGTACAGTACTTCGTGACCCTGATCTCGTAACCACTCACCCATTGCCAAAACGTATTGCTGAACACCGTCAGGACTATCCAGACCGTCGTCAAGGACGAGGCCCACTCTTAGTTTGCTAGCGTCGTCCGACATGGTCTTTGACCGCCTCTTGATAGAGCTCTTCGTATTGATCAACGATATTAGGGTAGCTGAACTGCTGGACGTAATCGTGTGCCCATTTCTGCCACAGATCACGCAGTTTTGCCTCGTTAGCAAGTAGTTCTAAGCGACGACCGAACTCCTCAATATCATGAGGATTAACGATTGAGATCGAGCCGAGGTCTTTCATAAGGTCAGAGTAGCCTGAGTTGTTGCCAGCCAGGCATACAGTACCTGTAGCCATAGCCTCTAGAAGTACAATCCCGAAGCTTTCGCCATATACAGCAGGTGAGCAGAATATAGCTGCCTTGGCGAGTAAATCTAGCTTGTCCTCCTCGCTTACATAGCCCAAGAAGCTGACGTTCTTGAGATGTAAATCTTCGGCTAGCAGCTCTAGCTTCTCACGGTCAGGGCCGTCGCCAGCAATTATTAGCCTGGCTTCTGGGTTGTCCTGTTCGAACAGTTGGTAAGCTTGCAGAAGGTATTTAACCCCTTTGCGCCGTTCAAGCCTGCCGATATATAGAACCGTCTTGTCGCTGTCAGATGTCTTAGGCTTGCGATGCTTACTGTACTTATCCAGATTGATCCCGTTAGGAATAATCGTGATAGATTGACTGGTTAGACTGGCCGCATATTCGGCTCCTGAGTCTGATACGGCCGTCAGAACGTGCAGATACTTCATTACAGATTTCAGGTATGGCGTCACAACCTTAATGACGCTACGGCTCATCATTGTCTCAGGTATCTTAGCGTGGAAAGTCGCAATATTAACACTTGTCGACCTCTGTAAAAGCTGGCGACTCAACAGAGGTACCCATGGCTCGTGGAAGTGCAATACGTCGAACTTCTCGGCCTCTAGAATTTCGTCTATCTCCTCTGCGTCAACAGTACTAGAGACTTGGCCAGTAGTCTGAGTTGGTGATCGGAAGTCAGTCGAACTACCTATGAAGATCATGTCAGGATCATCGATATGCTCACCACCGCGAGGCTTGGGAGTTATGATCTTAACCGTGTGACCACGTTCTACAAGGCCAGCTTGGAGAGCTAGAACGACTTCTAGCACGCCGCCGTGCTTATTAATGGTATACGGGCAAACTAAGCCTATTTTCATCTTAGTTCAAGTATATCATTTAGGTAGTCTGGTGACGGCACGACGTAGTCTTGGCGGAATGAACGGCGCGGCGTCTTTTTCGTCGGCCATGACGCTCGGCGCATGTGTGCCTAGTGCAATTTCGGCACTGTTGAAGCCGTTGAACACAACCCTGAGGTGTTGCTCAACAAGGTGATTGTCGAAGAAATGATCAGCCTTAACGGCGACATGCCAGACAGGCAAGTCCACTCGCACCTTACAATTATCGAAAGTCAGGAACTGCACACTAGTGTAAGCCCATGTCCGTACGTCATTGTCGTGCCACAGTCGAACTTCAACGTCCTTGAGGCGCTCCAAATCTTCAGCATCTGTAGCTTGAGCAAACTTGTGCTTAGCATTATGTGTCCGACCGTAGAAGTTTCGCAGTATGAAAGGATGTAGCACGACATACCTGAAGAATAACGACGGCAACTTCATGGATACAACCTTAGAAGCTGTGAGGTAGCCATAGTAACGGGGCTTACTGAAGGTGAAGTCATCCTTGTGGGCAAATCCGACCATGCTGACAAGCAGCGTAACCTTCTTGGTTAGTTCAGGATACCTCTGAAGCATACGAGTAGTAACCACGAAGCCGAAGCTCATAGCTACGATCATGACCCGCTTACGCTGGTAGCGCAGCTTAATGAAGGCCGCCAAGTAATCAGCGAGGTTATCAATAGTCGGCTTCTTGCCAATCTTGTAGAAGCTGTCCATGCCGCCGAACCCAGGTAGATCAGGCACCGTCACAGCCCCGTAACGGTTCAAGACTTGTGTCAATCCCCACCAACGCTCGAGACTCGAATGGTGCCCATATATGAAGAGAATCTCTCGATCGCCAGCCTGCTTGGTCTTAGGCGACGGTACGCGCATCATACGACCTTCAAGGCCGTTGATGTTCAGCGGCACTATATAGTCTGCGGGGTTTTTGGAGGCTTTTCTAGACATAATAGGTAGTAAGGATTTAGCGCTACTGTAGCAGGTAGCCTCTGTTACGTCAAATTCTTAACACCTATATCACGGTTGTGCAAAGTGGCTATTTACGCTAAAATTCAATCTGTTCAATGGGGCGTGGCCAAGTGGTAAGGCACCAGTTTTTGGTACTGGCATTCGGGGGTTCGAATCCCTCCGCCCCAGCCATTCATTGACATTATTCAGGGATAAGTTAGTATTTAAGCATGTACAAGAAGCGCCACGACACTAAGACTATGATGCTTACGCTTAAGCCTAGGCCGACTATTTAATTCTTTATTTATGAACATGCAAGACCGGCCTAGTGTCGGTCTTTTTTGTGTGTTCAGACAAGGAGAATTACTATGAAAACTTCAAAACATGAAAGCGCCGTCGTGGCTGGTATTAACAGCAGCGTGGATGAGCTACTACTGAACGAACCCGTGCGCATAACTGAATCAGTTGGCGCATTAAGGCGCCAATCAATAGGTTTAATAGATCGGAGGTCAGTACGTAAACTCTCGGAAGGTGAGACCTATGTATTAGGCGAAGGCGAGCAGAAAGAGTCGGATTTCGGAGAATACTCAGCGCTATACGATGCACCAGCGCTATTTCTTGGCGAATCTACTGAAGGTGATCGCTTAGCATTACGAGTTCGTAATGACGGGCAAATTGCGCTTGAGCAACACGCCGACGATGAGGATGCGCAACATAACCAAGAAGCCTTTCAGCTTGAACCACAATGTTCACATCTCGGCCTGCTTGTGACAAGCGCTGCACAGATATTGCAAATAAACAGCTTCTTAGATTCAGCTAAGAATCCGTCTAGGGATCTTTTGGCCACTGCAACCGGATACCAAAAACTACACAACGAGCTTACCCAGCCTGGCTACCACACCGAAACATCGTTGGTAGAAATTGAAAACACTCAACGCGACACCACAGAAGACGTTCGCGCCCTTAATGCGCGGCTCGGTGCACTTATAAGCACGTACGGTGGTCGACATGCCGAACAATCTATTGAGATTAGAGGCCGAGACACGAACGTGCGCATATGGCGTAGTCTTCTTACTGCACGGGCTTTGTCTTCGGACAGACTGATAATTCTACCAATACAACCATCGGTCACGGTTGATTGTTGGGTAAATATACGCCCATCTGAAACAGAAAAATTTGACGAAGTAATCTATAGTGCCAGGCTAGACGCCGATAAGCCTAGTTGTTACTCTGATGAGTTGCGATATGATACTAAAAAGCTAGACAATCGCAGGCAGGCACTCAGAGACCAATGGTACGAAGAAAACTGCGAATTGATTGCTTGGTCGCATTTCACTGAAGATCTACGAGCAGCTAGCAGGCATGCTCACGAGATACATGAGACTAGTGCACTGAATTCCATATATCGGTGGCGCCACGGTGGCCAACAACCTAATATTAGAGGCTTGTGGGAGGTGCTTTCAATTCTGGACGGAGTTAGTCAGGAATAAAAAACTAGGCCAGCTGCTAAACACCGAGAAAACACTAACACTTTAGCGACGCTGAGTAGTATTATATGAGTATGACGAGTGGTGGGAATAGGCAGTCCGTTACGACGGGCGAGGTTACTGACGGTATTACACGTCTTGTTCAGGTGTTCATTATTGCTTTGGCGCCGGTATTCTTCACGATTTTAATTGGCTGGACTATTGTTGATGGACTACCAGAATCTGTTCAACTTAAGTTTAGTCCATACGCACTGTTGTCGGTCGCTTCATTAATTAGCAATATCATTGCCCTTATCTTGATTATGAGAATCAAGCAACGGTCAGATTCCATAATGTGGTTCGCACTGTTCTTGCTCAGCGTTGCTGTATGGGCGGCTGCTGAAGCCATGATTCGTCTGAGTGCCACTCCAGAGGCAGCCGCTTTTTGGTCACCTATGACAGCTTTGGGATCAGTTGCTATGCCGATGGGCTTGTACATGTTCACGTTGACTTATATTGACCCCAAGAGAGCACGCAATCCCTGGGTGTTCCCGCTAATTGCTGGCGCGTCTGCTGTGTTTTTGTATGTCGATGAACACACAGACCTATTTAGTATTTATAATCCGGATATTGTTATTCAATCGCCTTGGGGTTATACCAGTCCAACCGGTCCGGCTTACTTCATGATAGCGCTATGGCTTATTATTCTGGCTACTGCTTCATTCGTACTATTTTATCGATTTCATAAAAGAACTATCGAGCCAACACTACGCAAACAATCACGACTATTCATGATTGCCATTGCAGTCCCGTTGGTTACTGGCGCAATCACCGACGGGTTGTTGCCTGCAATGCATGTGACTGCTGTTCCGCGACTTACAATTATGTTCTTGACTATAAGCGGAATAATAATCTCTTATAGTATCCTTCGATACCGCTTCTTTAGCTTTACTCCAGCTGTGATTGCCGGACAAATTCTAGACACTATGAACGAGGCAGTTATTGGCATTAAGCCCGACCTTAGCCTTAACTATGCCAATGCTGGAGCTGAAAGAATGTTCGGCTTGTCATCGTCTAAGTTTGCTAATAGGCGACTCAGTGACTTTATCGCTACCGACTGGAGTCACGAACAGCTACAACGCAATCTGTTTGACCCCCTTAAAGACAAAGATACCTTCACCCTGGATTCAATAGAATTTCGCACCGCAGCCGGGCCAACTATCATTACTAAGCTATCCATCAGTAGCGTATACGATGAGGACCAGCCATACGGTTATCTTGTTGTCTTGACCGATATAACAGCCATGGCCCAGACCAAGGCCATTATTGAACAGAAGGTTGCTGATCGCACCAACGAGCTCAATCAAGAGCACGCCCGACTACAGGCGGCAATTAACAGCCTAGATATCGGTCTACTGATGACATTCAAGGATCAAGCGGCTATATCTTACAACTCAGCACTACCACACATACTTAACATGAAAGGCGCAGCCGAGGCAGACGAAGACGACAAGCTGGATATAGATAAGCTGCATGACAAGCTTGAGGCTTCGCAATTTGATCTAAAGGCCGCCATCGCAGATGCGCAGCAAAAGGGTCAGCCGTTCGAAGCCAAAGAACTAACCTACGACAACCGTATCCTAACTGTCTTCGGGGCACCTATCATG
>JBBTTE010000006.1:0-13171 GCA_038064395.1 Patescibacteria group bacterium
CGGATCTGGCAGCACAGGCTGTAGCGTCACTAACGCTACAGGTGCATTTGCTTGTAGCGACAATATCACCACCACAGCTACCGTTCAAGGTGGTACTGTTAACGCCACTACTGCTCTACAACTAGGTGGCGCCGACATCAATACCGCCGGTACTCTAACTAACGTAGCCTACCTCAACCAAGGCAATACCTTCACCACTGGCACTAATACTTTCTCTGCTGCCGGCACAGCTCTAGCCGTAACTAACAACGCCACCATAGGCGGTACTCTAAATGGCCAAACCATCAGTAGCAGCTCTAACTTTACTGGCACTGCCACCATTCAAGGTGCTAGCGCCCTAACTCTAGGCCTAACAGGCACCAACACCGGCTCTATCCTATTCAAGGGAGCAACAGGAGCAAGTGGAACCCTAACCGTAATAGCCCCAACCAACCCAAGCAACAACACCCTAACCCTACCTAACGAGACAGGCACTATCTGTTCCACTGGTAGTGTTTGTACGGGCTACGCACCAGTCAGCCCAAGTGGTAGCTATGTGCAGCTGCAAGCCACCACCCCCGGCAGCGCCCAAACCGGAAATCTTAACCTTAGTGGTACGGGCATATTCGGGACTAGCCTAGAAGTTGGTACAGCCAGCGCCTTCCAAGTTAGCTCTGCTGGTGCAGTAACAGCCGTAGGCGTAAACTCTGGCGCCGGTCTATTACAAGGTGCGCTAGGTATTACGGTCACTGGCGCAGCGGCCAATATTAATGCCAGCTCCAACTTTGACACCAACATTAATACAGGCACATCAACTGGTGCAGTCAACATCGGCAATAGCGCAGCAGGAGCGATCAGCCTACAAGGCGGTAGCTCCATCAACCTTACTGCTGGCACGGCTAGCACCATCAGCACGTTAGTGGGCAACTTAACTCTACAGGGTGGCAGTGGCGCTGTCAGTCTAGGTACGAGCACAGCGCTCAATAACTCCACTGGCGGCTTATCTGTAGCTGCTGGCGGTGTAGGACAGAACCTTAACCTAGATGCTGCAACAACAGGTGTAATTAACATCGGTAACACTAGTACAGGCAATATCCTACTGGGTGGTGGCTCAGCTAGCACAGGCTGTACGGTTACCAATAGTACCGGTGACTTCGCTTGCGCGGGTAACATTAATTCGGTTGGTGGCGCCTTCCAGATCGGCGGCACAGATATCAACATCGGTGGCACTCTTAGCAATGTAGCTTATCTTGATACCGCACAGACATTCACTCAGGATAATTTATTCCAGAGTAGTGGTGATAGCCCCACAGCTTTCCAAGTCCAGAACTCCCTAGGCTCAAGTATTCTTAATGTTGACGCTAGTACTTTGAGCGTCAGAATTGGTTCTATCGGTACGCCAACAGGTCAGCTTTATGTCGGTGGAAGTGCTCCCGTCAGTCCGATCGGCAGCGCTTCTGTCGGCTCAAGCCCATATGTAATGGCGATTCAAGGTCGCTACGCATACGTAACTTATACTAGCGGTACCGACTCGCTACAAATTTTCGACATATCGGATCCATTAAGCCCCGTAGAAATGAGCAATATTGCCACTGGTGAAACGCCGCGTGGTTTGGCCGTGCAAGGTCGTTATGCCTACGTTGCAAATAATAGTTCGAACACGGTACAGATCTTCGACATTTCCAACCCAACTACTCCAGTACTCACTGGAAGTATTGGCGCAGGAAACTCTCCTGATTCTATTGCTGTCCAAGGTCGCTACGCGTACGTAGCATCCTATAGCGGAGGCACTGTAAATGTATATGACATTTCCAATCCCGCTAGCCCAGTACTGACTGGAAGTGTTGCCGTATCAGGCGCGTATCAAATAATTGCCCAAGGCCGCTACGCTTACTTAACAACTTGGAGCGGGAACTCCTTGGTGATACTCAATATCTTGAACCCAGCTAGTCCTACGGTGATTTCAAATACCTCTATTGGATCCGGAACTTACCCTACCTCAGTTTACGTTCAAGACAAGTACGCCTATATAACAAAGTGGCTGGTTGACGAGATTGAGATATACGATATTTCTGATCCAGTTACCCCCGTACTTGTAGGTGCTCAAACAACCGTCGATGAGCCGTACTCTATATACGTTCAAGGCCGCACTGCCTATGTATCAGGTGATGGGTTTATTGAGACGTTTGATGTGTCTAATCCAACCATTCCAGGTAGTAATGGAACCTTCGCGGGGGGTGGTTACCCCTCTACGGCAATAGCGCAAGGCAGGAATCTATATGTGCTGAGCGGCAACGCCATAGACGTATTTGACATAGGAGGGGCCTACGTACAGCAGCTAGAAACCGGCGGCATACAAACGAGCACCCTGACCACAAGTAACAATGCCAACATCGGCGGAACTCTATCTATCCAAGGCGGCCTAACAGTATTCGACAGTAGTCAATTCTCTGGTAGTCTGGGCTTGAGCGGCACGTTTAAGAGTAGTGTTAACTCGTCCACTGCCTTCCAAGTCCAGAATGCAAACAGTGTTAATCTGCTTAGTGCGGATACGTCTGTCAATCCCAACTTGGTAACCAACCCAAGCTTTGAGATAGGCACAACTGGCTGGCTAGCCAGAACAACTGCTACTCTGACCCAATCAACGGCTCAGCAGTACGTCAACGCAGCCAGCTTGTCGGTTGCGACTGGCGCAGCCGCTAACAACGGCACTAAGTACAACTATGCTCTAGCTACTGGCACCCAGTACTCGCTGTCCTTCTATGCCAAGCTATCTAGTGGTACCTTCACTACGATGCAGGCTGGACGTACTGACAATGGCACGACTGGTGGAGAAACCAACTGTCTAACTGGCCAAACGGTTAGCACCACCCAGTGGACGCGCTTCACTTGTACCTTCACTACGGGCACGACATCGGGCACTCCTTATATATACATTAAGCAGAGTGACGGTGTGGCTCGCACATTCTTCATTGATGGTGTCCAGCTTGAGCTAGCCGCCGCCTCTACTATCTATAAGCCGGGCACGCTAGCTATTGATGCTGTGGTCAATTCGCACATGACATTCCAGAACAGCACTGATGCCACCAATGCCTTCCAGATTCAGAACAGTGCCGGCACTAGCAACTTACTAGTCGCCGACACAATCAATAATCGTCTGGCAGTAGGGCAGGCTACGGCAGGCTACGCCTTAGATGTAAACGGCTCTATTAATGTCACTACAGGCAATTCATACAAGATCAATGGTGTAGATATATGTACTTCTTCTGGATGTACCGTACTGGCTTCTTCCGGCATCAGGAACCAAACAACTAGCCAGACCAGCGCCAACTTCAACATTCAGAGTACGGCCGATGCTTCGATAACAGGTGTCCTAATGTCTAGAGCCAGCCAAACAGCTGACTTGCTACAATCCCAGAACTCCTCTGGCACTAAGCTTTCTGGCATCAGTGCTGATGGTTCGCTGACTGCCAACGCTCAAGCGACAGGCACAACGGCCACTACTAGTGGTACGGGTACTAACACTACCACCGTAACGCTGACAGGCAGTGCCTTCGCTGACGGTGATGTTATTTTGATCGCTAACGCTGGACAAGACTACTACACCCGCATTACAGCTGGTGGCGGTACTGCTAGCCTTACGGTAAGTCCAGCCGTATCCTTTGACAACGGCGTGACAGTCACCAAGTACACGATTCAGAACATTGGTGCTACAACGGCTGATTACACCACCCAGAGCAATAGATTCTTCCAAGGCTACTTCTTGGGCGGGGTAGTGGCGGGTGCAGGAACGACGACCCTTAGTGATAGCCGACTATCATCGACTACAGCTATGAACTTCAACTCGCCGTCTTATATATTCCAGCCAACCGGCGACTCGGCCACCGTCTTCCAAGTATTGAACAATGCAGGCACCCAACTGTTCAATGTCGATAGTCTTGCAAACGCAATATCTATTGGCAATACCCAAACCAACGGCTCGATAAGTCTAGGCGCGGCCATGACTACCGGCACCATAAACATCGGCGGTACAGGCGCTCAAACAGGCAACATAGGCGTCGGTACCGGTACTGGTGTCCAATCTCTCAACTTCGGCACGGGTGGAACAGGCGCCAAGACAGTCACTATCGGCTCTACAGCTAGCTCAGGTCAGACAATGCTTCAGAGCGGCACCAACGGCACTTTAGTTAAGGGTGCGACTTCTACTACAGCCTTCCAAGTTCAGAATGCCAACAGTGACCAGCTCTTCAATGTCGATACCACAGCTACGCAAAACCTACTGACCAACTCTAACTTCGAGACCAACATTACGGGCTGGTCTGCTAAGGGCAGTGCAGCTACACCAGCCTTCGATATTACCCAGCGCTATATTGGTATTGGTAGCCTCAAAGAAGTCACCACAGCGGCCGCCGACGATGGTGTTAAGTATGACTACGCTCTAGCCTCAACTACTACTTATGGCTTCTCCTTCTACGCCAAGCTTGATAGTGCTAGTGCAGCTTTTGCCACTATGAAGGTCGGCTACTCCAACGACGGCTCTACAGATACGGATTGTCTAACAGCCCAAACTGTCACCAAGGGTGGCTGGACACGCTTCAGCTGCTTGTTTACAACAGCTACCACCTCCGGCACTCCATATGTTTACATCAAGCAGAGTGATGCCACTATTCACACCTATTATATTGATGGAGCCCAATTGCAGACCTCTAGCGTTACAAGCTACAAGCTTGGCCAAGCTCAGATCAACGGCATCATAACCTCGCCAGTCAACATCCAGAACCAGTCCAACTCAACTACTGCCTTAACAATCCAGAATGCCTCGGGCGAACAGCTCTTCGGTGTCGACACTTCAACCACAGCCAACTTGCTTAGTAACTCTAGTATAGAGTCAGACCTAACTGGCTGGTCTCCTAAGGGTATATTCACTACCAATACAGACTTCGAGACCAGCACAACTGGCTGGTCTAAGATGGGCACCAACGATGCTATCACTAGAACTACCGGCGAGTTCTATAATGCCGCAGCCGCGCTGCAGGTTGATACTAGTGCTACTGATGCGGCGGGTGCCGATGGTGCTAAGTTCACTTTTAGCCTATTGTCTAGCACTACTTATACCTTCTCGGTTTATGCCAAGGCGTCCGGTAGCTCATTCAGTACCTTTGAACTAGGTCGATCAGAGAATGGTAGCACCAACACCTCATGTCTCACAGCCCAAACAGTCAGTAGCAGTGGCTGGGCTAACTACACCTGTACCTTTACCACCGGCACAACCTCAGGTACTCGATACATGTATGTTAGGCAGACCGACCAAGCTACCAGGACCTTCTACATCGACTCGGTTAGTCTTACTGACTCTGTCTTGTCTAGAAGTACAGCCCAGCGCTACTCAGGCGATTCCTCAATGCGTATAGTCACAACAGCCACCCTTAGCGACGGCGTAAAGTACAATCATGCCTTGGCGTCTAATACTACCTACACCTACTCCTTCTACTCTAATCTTGCAAGCGGCTCGTTCAGGTCGTTGCAGTTCGGTCGTTCTGATGACGGTACACCAGAATCAGAGAAGACGTGTATTAGCAGCCAAACGGTCACAATAGGTGTTTGGACAAGATACAGCTGTACCTTTACAACGGGTACGGTAGCTGGATCACCGTACCTGTTTATTAAGCAGGCTACTTTGACAACGACCCAAGACTACTATGTTGATGCTGTTCAGCTTGAGGCAGCTAGCTCTACCAACCTTGCTAGCAATGGCGACATAGAGGTCAATGCTGATGGCTGGGTGCCTGCTAACTACATAACCAACGGTGAGTTTGAGTCAGACATTATTGATACCATTCCAGCTGGTTGGTCAGGCTTAGGCGCCGCCATAACCAAGGTAGTAACTGAGCATAACCTAGGTCTTGGCTCAACTAAGGTAGTCACTACTGCCGCCGCTGACGACGGGGCTAGGACTACTACGCTCTCAACGGGTTTAACAGCTAATAAGACCTACACCTTCACTGTATATGCCAAAGCTGCCAGCGGATCATTCAGTACCTTTGAGTTAGGCCGATCCGAGGATGCTGGATCTACTGACACCTCCTGTCTAACCGGACAGTCGGTGACTACAGCTTGGGCCATGTACACCTGTACCTTCACGACTGGTGGCTCAGTGACTGGCGGTTCATACGTCTACGTTAAGCAGACGGATGCGACAGCGAGAACTTTCTACATCGATAGCGCTAGCCTTACGACTGCGACGGTAGCTCGAACTACGGGTGAGTTCAACACAGGCGCGGCGTCATTGCAGGTTGATACCGTTGCTTTGGCTCAAGATGGCGTAAGGTATAAGTATGGGCTACAGGCTAACACCAACTACACCGTAGTCGCCTACGCCAAGCTATCGAGTGGCACCTTTACGGCTTTACAGATCGGTCGTTCTGATACAGGACTTACTGACACATCTTGTCTAACCAGTCAGACTGTTACGACCAGCGGTTGGACAAGGTATGAGTGTAACTTTACTGCTGGCAGCACCGTCAACACAGACACGTCCTATATATACTTCAAGCAAACTTCTGCCACGGGCGCACCTCGTACCTTCTACGTTGATAGTGTGTCAGTGATTAGTTCTAGCCCTCCATTACCGTATCAGCAGGGCAGGGTCTCTATAGCTGGTGTTGTGAGTTCGCCAGTTAGCTTCCAAGCTAGTTCTAACTCATCAACAGCCTTCCAAGTGCTTAATGCTACAGGGGGCAGCTTATTAACAATTGATAGTACAACTGCTAATACGGTTATTAATGGCTCTAATGTGGCCGAGACTCAGGCTTGGCCAAGCACTACTGCCAATGGCTCTAATGGTGGAACCTTCGCGAATGCAGGTATGGTAGCGGCTAATGGCTATATGTACGTTGTTGGTGGATATGAGCCAGTTAATTTAGGCACAGGTACCAACACTGTATCTTACGCCAAGATCAAGACTAACGGCACGCTTGGTAACTGGACTGTAACCTCACCGATGCCAGTAATTCTACATCAGCACACAACCGTCATATCCAATGGCTACATCTACGCTATTGGTGGGCTTGACGATAGCGTCGGTTATAGTGATGCCGTTTATTACGCCAAGCTTAACTCCGACGGTACAGTCGGCACATGGCGCTCCACCACCCCGATTAATAACAGTGCAACAACACGATCAGAGCACGCTTCAATAGTTGTCAATGGCTACCTATATGTAATTGGCGGAGTAGACAACGTATCCGCCGCCACTAATGATATTTATTACACCAAGCTCAATGCTGATGGTTCGGTTGGGGCGTGGATTACAGCCAGAGACTTGCCGCTAGCGTTAAGCTCCATGGCTGCATCTGTAGCCAATGGCTATGTCTATATTACTGGTGGTAATGATAGTGGCTTTGCGCCAGTTAATACTACCTACTTTGCCAAGCTCAGCAGCGACGGCACTATAGGCACTTGGAATACCGCCAATGCGCTACCTGCAGTTGTCGCTGATCATCAGACAGTCGTCCTCAATGGCTATATATACTCTATTGGCGGTTACGGCACGTCTAATGTCGATACAAGCAGTGTTTACTACGCCAAGCTTAATCCTAACGGCAGTATTGGTTCGTGGGTGACTAATGCCAACAGTCTGACAACCGCTAACAGTAGCTTCGGAGCAGCTACCACCAATGGCTACATCTATGTCGGTGGCGGTTGGAATAACACGGGCTACTATATCGGAACCGGTACCGCTGCAATATCGTACACCTCCACGGCGAGGACGCAGATAGCTGGATCGCTGGATCTAGTAGGTACTAGCGGACAGACCCTTAGCGACAGTGGTACGGGCGGATCACTAACTGCTGGTAACACTACCATAGTAGGCACGTTAGATGTTATTGACCAGGCTCACTTCATGCAGGGTGTATCTGTCAACGGCACGTTGACCGCTCAAGGGGACACGACCATTAAGAGCGCTACTAATTCGACTGCCGCCTTCCAGATTCAGAATGCCGACGGTGCCTCCCTTGTTAGTGTTGATACAGCAACGACACCTAATCTCATCAGTAATTCTAGTTTTGAATCGGATGCTAGTGGCTGGAGCGACACTTGGACTAATTATTCGACTCGGAGTAAGACTACTAACCAACACTATGTGGGTAAAGCTAGCCTTCAGGCCATTACTCCCGCCAATGCCAGTGCCGGCGTTATGTACTCATATAGCCTTTCAGCGAGTACGCAGTATACCCTAAGCTTCTATGCTAAGGCGGGCAGTAGCTTCACGACCATGAATGTCGGACGTGGTGAATTAGGTGACGCTTCACAGACTAACTGCCTGACAGGGCAGACTGTTAGTACGACTGTCTGGACTCGATATACCTGTACCTTTACTACGGGAGCTACGGTGGCTAGCTTTGGCACTCCGTATATTTACATTATTCAGAGCGATTCTACACCTCGCACCTTCTACATAGATGGTGTACAGCTGGAGGCCGCTGCTGCTGCAACCAACTTCAAGCTTGGCACGGTAGCCTTAGACGGCATCATTAACTCGCATGCCATCTTCCAGAACTCTGTTGACTCCACTACCGCCTTCCAGATCCAGAACGCCGCAGGCACTGATATAGTCAACGTAGACTCTCTCAACTCACAGCTCAATGTCACAGGAGCCAACAGCGCAGCTACTCTAGGTTCAGAGCTAGCTGGCGGCGTAGCTTGCAGCGGAACCAACTGGACAGGTACTGGCCCGTGGACCCACACTGTTGGCTCAACGGCTAACTTGTCATGTACGCCGCCTGCCTCTGTAACGGCTGGCGCTACCTATCAAGTGGTGTTCACTGTTGGTGGTAGTCCAACAGCAGGCGAGACCATAACGCCTAGTCTGGGCGGCGTGAGTGGCTTAGCTATTGGCGGTAATAGCACCACCCAGACGCAGCTAATCACTACAAGCGGTACTGCCAACCTGACCTTTATCCCAACCAGTAACTTCAACGGCACTATTAGCAGTGTATCCGTCAAGCTAATTGCCTTATCTAACAGCGTTTTATCTGTCAAGAACAGCGACAACTCTGTAGGCCTAGAGATAAGAGCAGGTGGTAGTGGGCTTAACAACACCTTCATAGGTCTATCTTCTGGCAAAGCTAACACCACAGGTAACAGTAATACTTCGATTGGTGCCTATGCCCTCCAGAGCACCACAACAGGCCTCTGGAATACTGCTATTGGTAAAGATTCTCTTCGGTCCAACACAGCAGGTAATTATAATACTGCTATTGGTAAAGATTCTCTCCAAGTCAACACAACAGGCTCCAGTAATACTGCTATCGGTGCTAGTGCTCTCCAAGCCAACACAACGGGTTATGAGAATGCCGCTATCGGTACCGCTGCTCTCGTTAGAAATACCACAGGCTACGGTAATACTACTATAGGTGACAACTCTCTAGCATTCAACACAACAGGCAATCATAATACTGCCACAGGTCAGTATGCTCTTCTTGGCAACACAACAGGAAACGGCAATACCTCCCAAGGCTATCAATCACTTGGCGGCAACACGACTGGCTCATTTAACACCGCTCTGGGCTACAATGCAGGCTACACCGATGGCGGCTTCGCCACACTATCAAACTTGCAAGAGGCTGCAGCCATAGGCGCCTATTCCCAAGTACAGCAGAGCAACAGCTTGGTGCTTGGCAGGACAGCCACAGGTTCTAACCAAACCAGCATAGGCATAGGTACCACAGCCCCAACTAACCTATTTAGCGTCTCACCAATCTACTACAACACTGGCACAGCCTCACAATCTGGCACAACCATAACAGGAGCTGGCACTACATGGACTAGCGACATGGTTGGCATGGAGTTCATCTTTGCTGACGGTACTAAGCGAACTATCACGGCCTTCGGCAGTACAACTAGCCTAACTGCGGGTACATCAGGCACTGTAAGCTCCCAAGCCTACCGTATTCACAACCCAGCCTTCTACGTATCATCTACAGGTACAGCCGCGCTCAGGAGCTCAACCAACTCAACCACCGCCTTCCAGATCCAGAACGCCGCCGGCACTACGCTGCTTAATGCCAATACAACTGGCCAAGAAATATCTATTACTAGCGCAGTACTTAAGATTAACGGTATTGCTGCGCCAACAGGGGCGACCTTGACCAGCTTCTCTACGGGTGGAACCTTGGCTGCCGACACCTATTACTACCGTATTTCTGCCTACAATGCCTCAGGTCGAACTCAAGCTGTAGATTCAACCCCAGCATCAGTTACAACTACTGGATCTACAAGCCTCAACACCCTGTCATGGTCTGCCGTAACCGGCGCTACGGGCTACTGGGTGCACCGATCCGATGACGGCGGTGCGACCTATCATGCTATAGATGTCGGTAATGTTCTCGCCGGTGTTGATGATGGTAGTAACCCTTGGTCAGGTCCCGACTCATCAATAGATGCCTACAAGAACAGCACGGCTGACATATACTTGCGTCAAGGCGGTTCACTCAAGCTTGATATGAGTGGCAATGCTTCAATCAATGAAACCCCAGAGGGTGATGTCGAAATCGCCAACCTAAACGGTGGCGCGTACAGCTTTATCACGGCTGATAACTTCGGTATACGTGACACCGCTTACTACCACACCAGTCTCGGCATTAATGCTAACGGCGAAGCCATCTTCCAGAACAATGCCAACTCAACCACTGCCTTCCAGATCCAGAAAGCTGGTGGCACACCAATGTTAGTAGCTGACACCACTAACGATCGCTTATACGTTGGTAATCCTACCGCCGATTCCACAGGCACAATACTAGTCCTTGACACCAAGAACACCTCTGGTGATCCAACCGGTGTTGATGGCGCAATGTACTACAACTCTGACTCCAAGAGCTTCCGCTGTTACAGTAATGGTGCATGGCGCGGTTGTATGTCAGGCGTAGTATTTGCGAATACTTCTGTGCCAGGCGGCAATACCTTCAACAACACTACCAGCGAGACTAACTTCTCTAGCAACTACTCGATACCTGCTAATGATTGTCAGCCAGGCCGAGTCTACAAGATAACTGCACAGGGTGTCTTCAGTACTCACACTAGTGGTGGTCAGAGTCTGCGATTCAAGGTCAAGCTAGGCACCACTGCTCTTGGTGATACGGGCGCAAACGGCGTAGTTAACAGTGTCAGTAGCCAAGCATGGCGTATAGAGTATGCCTTCATCTGCCAGACGGCAGGTGGCTCAGGTACTGTCGAGGGTCAGGGTATATTGTCCGGCTTTGATTCCCCAGCTAGCGGCGTAATATGGTCACTAGCCAGCACCTCGTCTACTACCATCGACACCACGACCAGCCAGACATTGCAGATTAGCGGACAATTCAACAATGCTGAGACTCTCAACAGCGTGACGCTGCGCCAGTTCATAGTTGAAGCCAGCGGACCTTAGTTCTTAGACAGAGAAGACAAAATGATCCTCAAGGTGTCGGTACTGACTGCTTGATTGGAGTTAAGGATTATAAGCGTCTGCTTGTCCTTGGTGATTAGAAAAGCTGATGTTCTGCCATCTATATAGGACAGAGAAGCTTTACCAACAGGGGTGTCAAACGAATCCTTGCCGATGAATGACCCCGCCTTGGCAGAGAACTCCTCAGGGACTGGCTGTTGTGATACGTTAATCGTTTTGCCATCAGCTGACTTGATAGTTAGGAACAGAGTGCCTTGCTCGTATCGAGTTTGCTCAGTATCTATGGCCAACCCATTTGGTAGTTTCTGGTCAGAAGAGAAGTAGTAAGGCTGAAAGCCGCTGATGTGAGCCACAACTTCTTTGGGCAAACCCTTTTGCTTGGATGAACTCTGCAAGTAAAGTCCGCCACTGACCAGTACTAATAATAAGACAAGCCCCATGCCACTGATCGCCAACACCTTCTTAGACACCCGAAACTCAAAAGAGCCACCGTTATTGCTGTTTGTTTCTGGCCCCTCATTCATGTAGATACTAATGTATTGGAGTGCGGGGTGATTTGCAAACCAACCACCTAACAATACCGACCTAAACGTAGACAATACTACGCTATTACTGACTTGCTAAGAGGACTACAATAATAAGTACCGACGCAACAGCATAGCTGAACCTATTTAATAAATTTAGGAGGTCAGCTATGACAATCTACACTTGCGACAAATGTAATCAACAGACCCAAAACTTATTTAACACATTTAGGATAGGGCAGTTTTTGGGTGTCAACAATTACGTTTCGCTATGCAAAGACTGTTTTCTACCATATATGAAACTGTTAGAAAAGGATAAGATTGCTCGCCAAGGCCTAATGGATATTTTCGAAACAGCACAGTCATTAAATAAATCTTAAATATCACCAGATAGATTGGCACTACTCGAGCGTAAGCTGTAAAGTGAAAAGTAACAAGGAAAGGTAACCCAGTGACAGATATAACTAACCAACAACTCCTAGATATCCTCACTAACCAGATGGCCACCAAAGATGACCTCAAGGCTTTCGCCACCAAGGATGACCTCAAAGGTTTCGCCACCAAAGATGACCTACAACAGACGGAGTCCAGACTAAGCAGCAGGATAGATAGGCTAGAGAACCAATTAGGGCGTAAGATTTCCTCCAATCATACAGTCAACGTCAAGCATCACTTGGAGACTAGAGACGAGATTGGCAAGCTCAATCGACAATACAATGGATTACGCCAAGGCCTAGCTCACGCTGCTGACCCTATAGACTAAATTATAGATGCCAGACTGTAGCAAGTTTGACTACAGCAAAGGGTTGACCGCCTCTGTTATATTTGGTAAGATAGATCCTAAGTCACTTGAGTTTAGGTCGCGGCTAGTCAGCCAAAGGCAACAAAGGGCACGAACAGCTAAACGTAAACTCAAGTCACTAAGGATAATATAGGCGGGCCATCTTATAGATGCGCCACAGTCCATAAGAATCCGGCGTGAGTTTCGCAATTTAACAATTTAGCAAGTAAGTAAAGAGGATCAACCAGAGGCTTGAGGCCAAAGGAAGATCCTGAGATAAGCAATTAGAGTAAGTTTCTGTAATGGTACAGAGCTTACATCAAGTAAGCATCGTGAGATGCTTACGCAACAGACAAACGGCTATTGGCAATAACAGAGGCGTAAGCCAATGATATATACCAATAACTAGTCAATTGCACTAACGTAAAAAGTTACTCAAGCGCG
>JBBTTE010000007.1:0-15094 GCA_038064395.1 Patescibacteria group bacterium
CAGGTGGCACCTACAACACCAACACCTTCACAGGTAGCGCACTAACATTTGGTACAGCTAGCACAGCAACTATTCAATCGGCTGCTAGTCAGGCTTTGAATATTACGGGTAACGCCGCCAGTACAATTAGCACTAGCACCGGTAACCTAAACTTACAGGCGGGCAGTGGTACCGTCAGTCTCGGTAGTAGCACGACGCTTACAGCCGGCGGTGCTCTAGGCATAACAGCCGGCGGCGCAATCACAGTCACTAGTGGCGGCACTAATACCGACCTGAACCTTAACACCAACGGCACGGGTGGAGTAAACATCGGTACCAACTCCAGTGGCGCTAACACTATACAAATAGGTAACAGCGCTGCCACGGCACAAAACATTTACATAGGCGCTCTAAACTCAGGCTCAAGCACAATTACCATTGGCTCAAGTTCTAACGGTGGCCCAATCAACATTAGAACCAGTGGCGTATCGCAAAGTCTCAGCGCCAGTAGTAACGTTGTTACTGCCCTATCTTCCAGCACCTCAACCTTTGCGGTTCAAAATACTTCCAGCAGGAATATCCTTGCTGTCGATACTAGTGCTAACCAAGTAGTTCTGGGTGATGCCAGTAATGTTACGGGTGCGCTCAAGTTCAACGGTAGTGGTGGAGGCGGAACCCTGACGTTACAAGGTCCTACCACCCCTAATGCAAGCAACTACACCCTAAGTATTCCTGCCATCACAGCTAACGCTAACATCTGTACTGACAACGCTGTATGTACTGGTTATCAAGCAACTCCAGCCTCCGGCTCATTCCTCCAGCAAGTCCCAACCAACAGTGCAGCCAACACTGTAACCCCAACTGCCAACAGCGTAGTCGGTCTAACAGTTAACGGTACCAGTGGTACTGCAGCTACAGCTCTTCAAATTAATCAAGCAGGAGGTGCAGGCGCCTTAAGTATTAACGATAGTGCAACCTCTGGTAACGCTGCAACGATTTCTCTAACTAACACTAGCGGCACTATAGGCGCCGGACTCATCATTAACCGTGCTGGTGCTGGCGGAGACACGACCAACCTATTGCAACTACTTAGCAGCGCCGGTACAACCACTAACGGTATACTTCTGACCGGTACCTACACCAACCTGATTAATGCGGGCAGTGCTTTCACCGTAACTAACGCCGGTGCCATAACGGCAGGTAGTACCTACAACACCAACACCTTCACAGGTAGCGCACTAACATTTGGTACTGCTGGTACGGCTACTATACAGTCGGCTGCTAGCCAAGCTCTCAACATCACCGGTAACGCCGCCAGCACAATCAGTACTAGTGCCGGAAACCTAACAGTTCAAGCTGCCGGTACCAACAGTTTGATTCTTGATACAGCTGGCGCTGGATCAGTAACTGTCGGTAATGCTAACGCCACTACCATCAGCATCGGTACTAATAACGCTGCTCATACTATCGGTATTGGTAACACCGGTGCGACTGGTACACAGGCCATAACTATTGGCGGCAATGGTAACTCCGCTAACAGCTTGATCTTAGAAGGTGGTACAGCAGCCAACGCCATACAAATCGGTAACGGTGCTGCCGCTCACGGTATCCAAATCGGAACCGACGCCACGGCTGCTCAGGTATTATCAATCGGCTCAGCCCACGCCAGCTCAACTTTCACTGTCGATGCTGGCACTGGCACCACCAACTTGTTTAACAGTGGCTTTGCTCACACCATACAACTGGCTACTGGTGCGGCTATACAGAGCGTAGCAATCGGCTCTACAAACAGCAGTAGCTCTCTATCCCTACAGTCAGGAACTGGCAACTTGAACATCGGTAACGACACCGTAAACAAGGTAACCACGATCAACGTCGGTGCAGAAGCAACTGGCGCCGACCTAGTATCAATTGGCTCAACAAACGCTAGCTCAACCTTAACCCTAGAAGGTGGTACAGCAGCAGGCGCCATCGCCATCGGCAACGGTACTACCGCCCACAGTATCAGGATCGGCTCTAACTCCACAGGCGACAATGACATTCTCCTAGGTGGAATTAACATCGGCTCAACAGTCATCATCGAAGGTGGAACAGCAGCCAACGCGATCCAGATCGGTAACGGCGGCACAGCTCACGGTATCCAGATCGGTACAGGCACAGCTATCCAGACCGTAGCTATCGGTTCGACTAACAGTAGCTCTACCCTGAGCCTGCAGGGTGGAACCGGCAGCAGCATCAATATTGGTACAGGCGGCATTGCTAACACTATACAGATCGGTAATACCATAAACAGTGTTATCCAAGGTATCAACATAGGTACCAACGCCACTGGGAGCTCGACTAACAACGTTACTATCGGCTCTACTATCGCTGGTGTCACAGCTATTCAAGGTACTACCACCGTAACCAACCGTACCACCGGCAGTGCAACTACCTTGACGGTTAATAACTCCACCTCCACCGGTACTATATTCTTAGCTCAAGATAACGGCACTGCTGTGGCTACCATTGCCGACGGCGGCGCAGCCACCTTTAAGCCGGCTTCTGGTGCCGGTCAGGCTAA
Source organism: Patescibacteria group bacterium (assembly GCA_038064395.1). Lineage (GTDB taxonomy): Bacteria > Patescibacteriota > Saccharimonadia > Saccharimonadales > UBA4665 > JBBTTE01. The sequence goes on from JBBTTE010000007.1 coordinate 2,543, forward strand.
GTCCTTCTCTGTTCAGTCGGCTGTCGGTAGCTACAGCATATTCGACGTAAACACCGATAATGACTACGTAAGCTTGAATAACGGTTGGTTGACGTTGGAGGGGCTGGGCGCTCCTAGCAACCTAACAGTTTCACTTCTTACATCTGGCGGTAGTCTTACCAATGCTCGTTACTATTGGTACCGTGTGGCTGCTTACAACGCGGCTGGTCACATCAGCAATGCCTCCGTGCCAACTACACCGAGCTCAGGCTACACATTGACTGCCAACGGCGTTAGCCGCAACAGCCTAACATGGAACAGCGTAACTGATGCTGCTGGTTACACCGTCTATCGTGCAGTCACAACTGTTAACTCTCAAGTTGGCGCAGACTGGATAGAATCGTACAATGCAGGCAACGTTACTTCGTTTATCGACACCGGCGCACTAACGTGGACAAACCCTGGCAGTGGCGATTATGACGGCAATGCCAGGGTCAATTACTCTACGGGTCTGTATGTTTCTAAGGGTGGCAAAATTGACTTTGATGCTGCTACCGATGACACTACCTTCATTAACAAGAATGCCCTAAATGATAATCTTGATATCTACAACTGGGGCAATACTATCAACACCGTGTCGGATACATTCCGAACTAGGAGTACCAACAACAATGCTGCTGCTTTCCAGATCCAGAACGCAGCTGGCCAGAATGTCTTCTCGGCCGACACTACCAATCAACGTATCGCTATTGGTCCGGCCGCTGTCCCAGCTAATGGTGTTCTAACGATTGGCACTAGCAGTACTACTACGGGTGCAGGAGGTATCTACTTCGGTACTGACGCGAACCTGTACCGCTACGCACCTACCGTGGTGGCTACTGACGGTAGCCTTTTCGCCAACGGCGGTAACTTATTTGCCACAACAGCTTACACTGGACTTAGCTTCTCGTCACTTACTAATAGCGGAATATATAACACCGGGACAAACGGTGCGGGTATCATATCAATTGACAATGGAACTGCAGGTGTACCGGTTGTTGCGATCGCCCAAGGTGGTGCCACTCTATTCAAGAACAACACTAACGTAACCAACGCCTTCCAAGTACAGAACGTTGCAGGTAACGCTGTATTTGCCATAGATACAACCACTGCATTACCAGTAGTTAACATTGGACTTACTGCAGCAGTAGCCCTAACTGGTGTAGTCAACGTCGGCACCAGCACTGGTGCTGCTCAGACAGTCAATGTCGGTTCCACTCATGCTAGCTCAACTCTAACCTTAGAAGGTGGCACCGCACCTGGAGCCATCGCCATCGGTAACGGCACATCTGCCCATGGCATCCAAATTGGTTCTAACGCTAACGGTGACAACGACATCGTAATCGGCGGAACTAACACTGGTTCAACACTAACCCTAGAAGCCGGTACTAACGCCAGCGCTATTCTGATCGGCAACGGCGCTACTGCTCACGGCATCAAGATTGGTACGGGCGCAGCCATCCAAGCCGTCCAATTAGGTTCGCTTAGCTCGACTTCAACCACTCTAATTCAAGGTGGTTCTGGAGCCGGAGCGATCACGCTAAGTGCTACCGGTAGCTCAACCACCGGCGTCCTGGTCAAGAACGCCACCAACTCCAGCGTTGCCTTCTCGGTCCAGAACGCTGCCGGTAGCGCAACACCATTCAGCGTAGATACCACCAATGGCGGCCTTAACGCCTCCAACACAGTCGTGATCAATAGCGGAATATCTGGCACCTCTGGTCTTAAATTCTCACAGATCAACTCGAACTCAGCCCAAGGATCATCCTTCTCGGGCATCCTTGGCCTTGATAGCTTAGGTAACATCGGTCTATCAACTGCCTCAGCTGCTCTAACTTCGCCAGCCCTAGGCTACTGGGATGGTCTCAACAACCCGACTGTTACAGGCCAGTCATATCCTCAAGCCTCATTGGCCGGAAACGCCACCTACATTGATGCCGCTAACGGCGTGCGTCTTACAGACGCAGTTAACACTCAGAGCGGCTCAATAACATGGAACTTCTCACAGGTGCCATATGAGCACATACAGTACAAGTACAAGGCCGGTACAGGACTAGCAGCTGGTACGGGTGCTGATGGCACGTGGTTCTACAGCTTTACTGACGGCACGCCTACAAGTGAGTTCGGAACAGGCATAACAAAGGGCTACCTAATCTACTTCAGTGAATACCACGACTGTGTTGGTATTGCCTACGGTGGCTTTACTGACGGAAACCAATGTAATACTGGCGGTGGTGCTAACCCGCTAACTTCGGTCAAGAAGTACAACATGGACGACGGTCAATTCCACGATATTGATATCGAGCTTAACTACAACAAGATTACTGTTCGATGGGATGGCGGAATTGTCATTAATCACTACCAAGACACTTCCTACACCCGCGATTTCACCGGTACTAACTTCGGTTTTGGAGCTCGAACTGGCGGTAGTAACAATGGTCACTGGATTAAGGGTCTGTTAGTGACCAAGTTGGGTACGAACGTTTCTGAGTATGACACCGCTGCTGTGTCGCCTCTGGCAAACGACGTTTACTATGATCAAACCAACGACCGTCTTGGTGTTGGTACTCCAGAGCCAACGGCCAAGCTAGAAGTTACCGGAACAGTAGCCTTTAGGCCTACTCACTACTCTACTGGTACTGTTTGTCAGGGTAGCACCAGTGCTTGTACGACGCAGGCCGGAGGAGCTGTAGCTGGTACTACAATTTACGGTACTGGAACGACCTTTACTTCCGATATGGTCGGAGAGACCATAGTCTTATCTGACGGCACAACTGATACTATTACTGGCTACACTAGTGCCACGCAATTAACAGTTGGAACTTCTCGTCTCAAGTCTGGTGCAGTTACCTACAAGATCAACTACAAGGGTCTGCAGGTGGATACTACCGGCGGAGTCTCAGTTGGTGGCACCTTTACAGGTAACACCAGTACGACCACCACAAGTAACTCGACCACCACCTCAACGATAACCAGCAAGAACTTAATGTACTATGTCCAGTCCACCGACACTACTGGTGACTGTAATACGGCGGACAAAATATTCAATATCACCGGCCTTACCAATGCTGAAGGTAGCCTCGCTTACATTGTCAGCAAGGCTACTGACGGTGGCTGTACAAGCAACTCTGTCGATGTTACGACCCAAATTAATGGTACAACTATTGGGACAGTTACCGCTGCCAACACTGTTAACGGTACCGTTACCGAGAACTACACCGTTGCCTACATAAACGCAGGCTGGCGCATAGTTGGTCTTAACTCTGGTACCGCCCAAGGCGCCAACGGTTCTGACACTGCTGACTACGCAGAGTGGATTCACTATGCCGGTAACACTGCACCAGAAGCCGGTGACCTGCTTGTTGTTGACGGTAGTGGCAACGCTGTAACAACTACGAATAACCCTTACGATCGTCACATTATAGGTGTCGTATCAACTAATCCGTTCCAAGTTGGTGGTATTGATGACGGACACTCAGTCATTATGGCTCTAACCGGTCGTGTACCTCTCAAGGTAAGCCTAGAGAACGGTCCGATTCTGCCAGGTGATCCTCTAACGTCGTCATCAACGGCTGGTGTAGCCATGAAGGCCACTGGTTCTGGTAAGATCATCGGTTCAGCTCTAGAGGCTTATGACGGCACCCAGAGTAGCAGCCAGATAATGACTCAATTACAGATTGGCTTTGATGATCCAACCGCCGGCAGCGGCATCTTACAGGGCAACCAGAATGTCACTGGCGATTTAACAGTTGACGGTAACACCTCAGTTCAAGGTAGCCTAGCTGCAAACGGCATCAGCGTAACTGGCAACAGCACTATGGCCGCACTACTAGTCAGCGGCAGCCTAGACGTCAGCGGCGATCTAACAGTTACCGGTTCTGCCACCATCGGTACTCTAACTGTCCAGACCGCCACTGTTAACGGCGATCTAAATGTCGTGGGCTCTACTGCCACTGGTAGCTTGAATGTCAGTGGTAATGCCACAGTAGGCAGCCTAAACATCAACGGCGCTGCTATGGCGAGTAGCCTGATCGTTAATAACCTAACTAGCTTCGGCGGCGACATTAGACTAACCGGTGCTGTTAACACTCGCCAAGCAACCCTCAAGACCTTCAAGGCTAACAAGGCCATCACTGCTGGTAGCGTAGTAATACTTGACGATACTGACGGTCACGAAGGCGAGATAACCACCACCACCAACGTCAACGATACTCGTGTGATCGGAGTAGCAGTTACTGGCGGCGCAATCGGCGACGACATCGATGTTGCCATCAGTGGTTGGGTACAAGTCCGTGTCGACACCACCCTGCCACCATTGACCGCAGGTAAGCTGTTGAGCACGGGTGCGAATGAGGGTACAGTCCAGTCTCCAGGCAGTGCCGCCGCCGGTTCAATCATCGGTAAGACCACCGCTAAGCAAGATGCCAATAACCTAGTTTGGATACTAGTCAGCCTGCAGTAGGCAAGGAGTCACTATGTCAAATTTTACCGTCAAAACAAATAACAGCGAGAGAAGGGGAGAAAAGGTATGAAACAAGAGGACAAACAACGTAAGGCACAAGACGACCGCCTCCTGAAACGGCTTTCTATGAAAGAACGCCGCCAACAGGAGGCATTACGCCGCATGATCCAAGGCGATCCAATCTTCAAGACCATCTAGTAAGTTCTTATGCTTGCGCAGTAATAGGCCGCAGCGTATAGTCACAATAACAGTGCTAGATTAAGGGATGTGTAGGAGGTGTGTATGAGGCAATTAGTCAAACTTATAACAGATACAAACGGTCGTGTCTTCGATACTGCCAAGAAGCCTCTAAGACCGGCCTTTCTTATACTAAGCGCCGCGGTTTTAGTAGCACCGTTCTTAGCGGTTATTCATGCATCAGCCACACCAGTAGTCACCGAATGGCCAGCTTCTGATAGCTACACGGTGGTAGGCAATATAACGGCTGGCCCAGACGGTGCCATGTGGTTTCCAGACCGTACCAATGGCGTCAGTAGTATCACCAATTACGGCACTATTAACAGGTATCCAGTCGCTGCTAGTAGCGTTGCCAATGGCTCGGACGGGGCGATATGGTTCACTTCTGGCGATGAAACTATAGGTCGACTGGCGCTCGATGGCACAGTTAGTACTTATACAACTCCAACAAGCCACTCCATACCTTTACGAATAACAGCTGGCCCAGACGGCGCTATGTGGTTTACGGAGGGAACTTGGCCCAAAATCGGTCGCATCACAACTGACGGCAACATTACTGAGTACCCCGTAACTGGTAGTGTGCAATCGCTTTTTGATATCACAGCTGGCCCAGATGGCGCTATGTGGTTCACGAATTACAAAGACAACAAGATAGGTCGCATAACAACTGACGGTACCATTGATCAGTATTCGCTGCCTGATCCATCTTCCCACGGCTATATTGATACCAGTGGTCCGCTTAATATAACTGTTGGGGCAGATGGCGCCCTATGGTTTGCTCAAAATTCTGGAACCATTTCTCAGATTGGTCGCATAACAACTGACGGTACCATAACTGAGTATTCTTTAGCGGCGGGTGTAGATGCAAGTGGCGGGATAACTTCAGGTCCAGACGGAGCGTTGTGGTATTCAGCCACAAAGACAAGTAATAGCGTGGCTGTCATCGGCAGCATCACTACATCTGGTAATTTTGGTGCTGAGATTTCGATTCCTACCGACGGTACCGCAAACTTTAATGGCCTAGGAACAGCGACTGACGGTTCGATATGGTACACCATGGGAGGTGATCACGCCAAGGTGGGTCGCCTTATAGTGAATCCAGTCGATCCAACGATAACCAGTGCTGCCTCGGCCACAACAGGCATGCGTACACCTTTTGACTTCCAAGTCACCACGACTGGTATGCCAACCGCTTCCATAACCGCGACCGGTACTTTGCCAGCGGGTATCATATTCACTGATAACGGCGACGGCACAGCCAACCTGAAGGGCAGTGCGGCCGCAGGAACGGCCGGTAACTATCCGATCACCATAACTGCCGATAATGGGTCAGGAACGCCTGTAACACAGTTATTTACGCTCACAGTGACTACTGCGGCCTCGCCACCCAGTATAACTAGTGGAGACAACGATACTGAGACCTTTGGTGTACCGTTCGGCTACACCGTTACTACAGATGGCTACCCAGTTCCTAAGCTAACCAAGACGGGTACGATGCCCAACGGTGTGACCTTCCACGATAACGGCGATGGCACGGCCACTATCTCAGGTACGCCTGCCAAGTCGGCCATGGGTGTGTACAGCCTCTTGCTGACCGCCACGAGTTCCGCAGGTACGGTCAACCAGAACTTTACGCTGTCCATCACCAAGGCGCCTGTCATTAAGAAGATCGCCAACATTAACACCACTGTCGGCACCACGATATACGTTCCCGTTACAGCCAGGGGCTACACCACACCTTACTTCAGTCTGGCCGGTGCACTACCAGCGGGGGTATTCTTCAATGACAATGGTGACGGAACATCCAATCTAAGTGGCTCACCTGAGAGTGGTAGTGGCGGCCTATACTCTGTTACGGTTACCGCCACCAATGACACTGGTTCTAGCAGTCGAAGCTTCACTATCAAGGTCAAAGAACCACCCACAATAACGAGCGCACCAACCGCTACAGCCACTGTTGGCTCGGCCTTCTCATTCCAAGCTACTGCTACAGGCTTCCCAGCGCCTAAGATAACTCGTACCGGTGCCTTGCCTAAGGGCGTGACATGGAAGGCCTCTACAGGCACCTTAAGTGGTACTCCAAAGGCTAATACGGCGGGCACCTATCCAATTACATTCACTGCCACTAATGCCTCAGGAACTACTACCCAAACATTCAACCTAATCGTTGAATAGCACTCCCAAAACCAACAAACCAAACAGTCCAAATTAGTATCAGACAGCTAGCACTATAAGGTTAGTTCAGTCTGTTAATTCCTCGAACGGCTGTCGATCATACATACCCCTTGAACAGGGTTAAAATTGATACACTTTGTGTGTATTTTGTGTACACAAAGCGTATCAATTTCGCACGTTACCAAGTTGCAAGTAGATGTATCGGAAGGCTAAATGACACACCAAGACGCGTTAAGTTTATCAATACACCAAGTCGCAAAATAGTGTTCAAAATCTGCAGCCTTTAGCTGGCAAATATTCAAACCAAATAACTTGCGTTTTAGATGTTCAAATCACATCATTTTTTGTGTTCATATTTAACAGGGGCGAGCCAGATAAAAACTTGCTAATAGGGGTGAAACAGGGGATAAAAGCAGCCTATTTTGCTTGTTTCGCTACCATAAGGGGTTTACCATAGAATTACGGCGTTTTATAGCTAATAAAAAGAGTAACAAAAACTGAGATGGAACCGGAAAACAAAAATCCGAGAGAGATATACCGCAGCCCTGCCTACGGTTCTAGCTTGGAATTGCAGCCGGTTGTCCAATCCACAGAGGCGCTGACTTCAGCACCGCCACCGAGATACAATGGCCCAACTCTTAGGCTACTGAAGTTCAATCGTTCAGCTCTGTACATAACAGGGGCAGTTGCCTTGATTCTTCTGTTGTTCGGAACGGCTGGTCTCTTCTTAGCCGATCTAGCCAGCGGCGGCAATAAGCCCACCAAGACTTCAGGAACAGATAGCTATGCGGTTGGCAGTATCCCTCTGAGCGATGTTAAGACCAACAAGGAGCTCCAATCTGGTGAGATGAACAAACTGGCGATTAACGGCGAGCTTAAGGTTAATAGGGCGTTCATCATGACGCCCACCTCTGTTCCTCAGACACCAACAGCAGGGCAGATCTACTACGACAAGACCACTAACCAACCGTATTACTACAACGGAACGAAGTTTGTTAGCTTATCACCGACCAGCTTGCCTGCTTTCGTAAGTTCTCTCGGTGGCAGTACTGGTGCTATCGGAATAGGTAGCGGATTGACTCTTAACGGTAATCAGTTGTCGGTTTCGGCTTCGGTACTGCAACAGGCAGCTGCCGCCTCTGGTATTAGCGGTCCGCGAGTGACAAGCTTCCAGGGTCTGACAGGTGATGTTACCTTGGCTGCTGGCTCAGGCATCAGTATTGCCGGTACTACTATCACTAACACCGGTGTAACTGGTCTAACTGGTACAGCTAACCAGGTTAACGTTTCGGCTGGAACTGGTAATGTGACCCTGACTTTGCCGCAGGATATTGCTCTGAGTTCGACACCTACCTTCGGTGGAGCTACTCTGAATGGTGCTCTGAACGTCACAGCAGGTGGTGCGACGATCCAAGGCGCGGTTGGCCTAACTCTTGGTACGGCTGGTTCGGCAGCTGGTAGTCTATCGCTGGCTAACAGTGGTAATGCCAACATGACTATCTTACGGGGACTAGCTCCTGCTGGCTCCAACCAAGTTATTACGATTCCCGATTCTGGAGCGGCCAGCGATACGGTTTGTCTGCTAAATCTTGCTAACTGTGGCGGCGGCGGCAATGTCACCTCTGTTGGAGGCACCCAGAACTACTTGCCTAAGTTCACCAATGCTGGTGGAACTCAGGTTGGCAACTCGCTGTTATTCGATAATGGTGTTAGCGTTGGCGTTAACACTAACTTGCCAAATGCTAGTTACGTTCTAGATGTAAACGGATCAGTTCAGACCAACGGTAACTTCTCTCAGACAGGTACAGGAACCTTCGGCACTGGCACGGGTGCAGTCAGTCTGAACGGTGCTACGACCGTCACCGGCTCGAGCACCTTCACATCTGGTACGGGCGCAGTGACTCTCAATGGTGCGACAAGTATAACCGGTACCAATACCTTTACCGTTGGGACGGGCGCAGCTATCTTTGGCGGTACAGCTGACGTTACGGGTCTGAGCACATTAAGTGGTGGTGCGACTATCGTCGGAACAACTACTTTGTCCTCACTTGGTGCTGGTGTGATCCACGCAGATGGATCTGGAGTCCTGAGCTCATCGGCTGTAGTACTGGGCACCGATACGAGCGGTAACTATGTCGCTAACCTAGGCTCGCTGACTGGTCTATCCGCTACTGGCAACAGCGGCGCAGGTGCTACACCGACGCTTAGCGTTATCTATGGTTCAGGAGCTAACACCGCAGTGCAGGGAAATACGTCACTGACTTGTGCGTCTGGAACGGGTAATCTTAGCGGTGGCGGTAACAGTGTCACATTAGGGTCGGGCGGCAGCTGTAATGATTTGACGATTACTAACAGCCCGACGTTCAGCGGTACGCTTGCCGTCCAAGGTGCTGGCGGTATCACCATCGGCACAACTGGTGTAGATGGCCTACTCAATCTGACTAACTCGACGAACTCCAACCTAAGTGCGCTTCAGGGTTTGGCTCCAAGCGGCAGTGGCACGGCGACTTACCAACTACCTAGCATTGTGGGGGGCTCCACAGATACTGTTTGTCTCTACACCTTGGCTAACTGTACGGGTGTTGGCGGCGGCATAACTGGTGGCGGTACAAGCGGTAAACTAGCTAAGTTTACCGGTGCTGGCAGCATCGGAGATTCGACCATTACAGAGTCAGGTTCAACCGTTACGGCCTCTGGAAATGTTGTCATCCAAGGTGCTGGAAGTTTGAGTCTGGGCACTGCTAGCACCAACACTGGCTCAATTGCTTTCTACAATTCGACCAACGGCAACACTGTGACATTACAAGCCGGCGTCTCTGGGTCGAACTTCAGCCTAACCTTGCCAACTAGCGCTGGCAGCAACGGCGATTGTCTGCAAACCACAGGTGGCGGCGTCCTAGTATTCGCGGCTTGTACTGGTGGTGCTGGCGGCGGTGTTACTAGTCTCGATGGCGAGGTTGGGATTCTGACTCTGGCTAACTCGAGTGGTAGCGCAGGCACCATAACTATCGATAACGCTAGCACTAGCCAGAAGGGTATTGCTCAGTTCAACGCTACTAACTTCACTGACAATGGCAGCGGTGCCATCAACACCATTCAGAACATTGCTACCAGTTCATCGCCTTCATTCAGTGGCCTGACACTCAGCTCTCTTAACTCCACTGGCGTAGTTCACACCAACGGCTCTGGAGTACTTAGTACCTCAGCCGTAGTACTTGGAACTGACACTTCTGGAAACTATCTTGCTAGTCTTGGCTCTCTGACTGGACTTAGCAACAGTGGTACAAACGGTGTCGCCGGCGCTGTTCCTGTCCTTAGCGTTCTATACGGAGCAACTGCTAGCACGGCTGTCCAAGGTAATACTTCACTGACTTGTGCATCAGGAACTGGCAACTTAAGCGGTGGCGGCAATAGCATTACTCTAGGCTCAGGTGGCAGCTGTAATAACTTAACTATCACCAACAGCCCGACGTTCAGCGGTACGCTTGCCGTCCAAGGCGCTGGCGGAATTACTGTCGGCGTAGCTGGAACCACGGCTGGTGTAGTTAATTTAGCGAACGCAACTAACAGCAACCTAAGTGCTATTCAAGCCTTGGCTCCTAGTGGTAGTGGCACGGCAACTTATCAGTTGCCAAGTATTGCTGGCGGTGCAACAGATACGATTTGTCTTTCTAGCCTCAACAACTGTACGGCTACGGGTGGTGCTGGTGGTGATCTAACTGGCAGTTATCCAAACCCAACAATTGCCAGTCTGCAGGGAACTACGCTAACCATTTCCTCTATAGCTTCAGGTGATGTCTTGCAGTACAACGGCTCAGCGATTGTTAATGGCAAGATCACTAACACCAATCTTCAGGCTGGCACATTCGCCAACATCACTGGTACTGGTGCGCTTACAGCCGGCTCAATTGGCGGCAGCTTCGGCAACATTAACATTGGCAGCAATACCTTTACTGGCAACGGCTCAGGCCTAACCACTCTAAACGGTAGCAATATCTCCTCTGGCACCATCAGTAACACCTACCTAACTGGCTCTGGTGCTCTAACCGTCACAGCAGGAACTGGCTTAAGCGGGGGAGGTAGCGTAGCTCTAGGTGGCAGCACAACCCTAAACCTAGCTAACACCGCCGTCAGTGCTAACAGCTACGGTTCGGCTAGTAGCGTAGCTACTTTCACAGTCGATGCCCAAGGTCGCCTAACAGCAGCAGCCAGCACCCCAATTGCCATCAACGGTAACCAAATTACTACTGGTGTAGTCGGTGCAACTTATGGCGGCACTGGCCTAGATACTTCAGCTCTAACTGGTGTGCCTAGCCTCAGTGCAGGTACATGGAGTGTCAACGCACTACTACCAGCTAGCTTAGGTGGAACTGGCAGCGCCTACACAGCCTTCACAGGTGCTACAGCTGCTCGAACCTACACACTGCCTGACACTTCAACTACCATTTGTACTACTAGTTCTGTTTGTGCTGGGTATGCACCGAGCACTGGCGGAAACTACATTGCCAAGAACACCAACGACACCAGCTCAGCTTCCTACCTAGGCACACTACTTGGCCTAACTAACTCCAACAGCGGCGCAGCCGGTGTTCTAAGTCTTACCAACTCTGGAACTAACTCAGCTCTAAGTGTTACCCAGTCTGGCAACCCAACTGCTGGTCAAGCTCTAATCTTTGCCAACAACATTAACGGCACCCCAACTGGCAACCTATTAGATCTACAAGCCGGTAGTGTTAGTAAGTTCAGCGTGGACGCAGCAGGCAACACAACTATTGCTGGTACTCTCGGTGTAACTGGCGTCATCACTGGCAACGGCTCAGGCCTAACCACTCTAAACGGTAGCAATATCTCCTCTGGCACCATCAGTAACACCTACCTAACTGGCTCTGGTGCTCTAACCGTCACAGCAGGAACTGGCTTAAGCGGGGGAGGTAGCGTAGCTCTAGGTGGCAGCACAACCCTAAACCTAGCTAACACCGCCGTCAGTGCTAACAGCTACGGTTCGGCTAGTAGCGTAGCTACTTTCACAGTCGATGCCCAAGGTCGCCTAACAGCAGCAGCCAGCACCCCAATTGCCATCAACGGTAACCAAATTACTACTGGTGTAGTCGGTGCAACTTATGGCGGCACTGGCCTAGATACTTCAGCTCTAACTGGTGTGCCTAGCCTCAGTGCAGGTACATGGAGTGTCAACGCACTACTACCAGCTAGCTTAGGTGGAACTGGCAGCGCCTACACAGCCTTCACAGGTGCTACAGCTGCTCGAACCTACACACTGCCTGACACTTCAACTACCATTTGTACTACTAGTTCTGTTTGTGCTGGGTATGCCGCCGCAGCAGTCAGCGGTAACTACATTCAGCAAATTCCAACTAACACGGCCGCCAACACAATCACACCAGCTACTAGTGGTGTTGTTGGCCTAACAGTTAATGGCACTAGCACAGGCACAGCTGCCACCGCTCTTGATGTAATTCAAGGCTTTGCTGCTAACGGCCAGAACATCAGCCTAACAAACACTACCGGTACGCAAGCTGCTGGACTCTCCATCAATAGAAATGGTGTTGGCGGAACGACAACTGATCTACTCAACCTAACCAACACCGCTGGTACAGCCACTAACGCCATAACTATCGCTGGTACCTTCACTAACCTAATTA
>JBBTTE010000008.1:0-69908 GCA_038064395.1 Patescibacteria group bacterium
GAACCAGCGACCTAGGCGTTAACAGCGCCCCGCTCTACCGCTGAGCTACCCCGGATTATAGGTGTTTGACTCCGCCGATTATAGCGGATACGGTGGGCTCAAGCAAGAAGTTAACGGCGCGCCTTGAGTTCGGCTTGGGTTCGACGGTCGTCGTCACGTGCCTTAAGCGTTTGGCGCTTGTCGTAGCGCTTCTTGCCCCTGCCAACAGATATGCGGAGCTTAATATAGCGTCCGCCTGTGAGCATTTCTAGGGGTACAATTGTCTGACCTTGTTGCTTGGCGGCAATAAGAGCGTTGATCTCGCGGCGCTTGGCTAATAGCTTGCGGGCACGGGTTTGGTCGGATTCTTCAATTGGAATGCCACTAGTGCCTGAGATCGTAGCATTAATTAAGAATAGCTCTTCGCCCTTAACGGTAACATATGCTCCACGAAGTTGGCCGTGGCCCATGCGCAAGCTCTTAGTCTCCGCGCCTGACAGCTCCAGACCCACCACAAGAGAATCGCCGAGCTCATAATCGTGTCGAGCCCGTCGGTTGCTAATAGTCTTCGGTTGGTTAGGTTTCTTCTTAGCCATAACAGGTATAAGTGTAGCTCACTCCAAGGTATTTGACAATATGGAGTATAATATTACCTAATTGGTTTACTCTTTGGCGAATTCTTCTCTAGCGACGTTCCATAGCGATGAATCGTGCAGAACCACAAGTCGGTAGTACCAATACTCAGCTCCCCAGAGATCAATCTGGCGCATGCCCGTAGCTCGGCCGTAAGCGAAACGATCCTTGAGGCGTTTGGCGTTCAAGGACTTGTTCTGCTCGTCCAAGCTAGTAACTGTGACGCTTTTGCTATTGGGCGGCCACGCTTCGGCCTGAAGTTCGCCTAGCACCATGTCACGGTGTAAGAATATCTTCTGCACGCCCGCGATGTAGCCATAGAACCAGGCTGGGAAAGGATACTCGAGATATCGGTGGCTGAAGTTGCCGTCCCAGACGCGCTTGTAGACCGAGATGCTGAACTTATCGGGTAACGGCTTGCCGACTGGGAAGCCTTGGGCGTTATTGCTGCGACCGACGATTATTGGGTGCTTCGGATCGAGACCTTTGACCATATTATATTCATTGACTAGACGGCTGCGGCTGAAGTCAGTACAGATGCCGAAGCCCTTCAGGAAATACTCATTCTCAAGTTGGTAATCTTGTAACGCGGGTGAGTCCTTGTAGCGATTAACTACAGCTGTCATGTAAGCATTGAGCTGCGGTCCCCACTGCCCTGGCGATTCCTTGCTCGCCCAATCTGGCATGTGACACTCTGGCCAGCGTGGTTGTCGCAGCCCGAGGGTTAGTGTCACCTTGGCATTGGCGGCTTCGGCCTTCTTGAACTGCCAGTCAAGTTGACTGAAGTCGTAAGTACCTTTGGTCTGCTCGGCATCGCTCCAGTAGCTAACTAGTCGGAATTGCTTAACTCCTATACCAATCAGAGCGTCCATGGTCTGCTCGGGGTCGACGCCCAGACTGGTGGCGTAATCTGGAATGAAGCTAACACCTTGTTGTAACGGCTTGGATGATTCACTATGGATATACCACTGAGCGATACTGTACATGACACTTGTAAGTAGAATGACTGCGATTACCAGAATTGTTACAATCTTCTGAAACCAGCCCCCATGCCAATACCTAACAGGCCAAGTCAGCAGCTTGTTCTTGTCTTGTGAGACATGCAACTTTGCGCTCTTTGCCATATAATTAAGTACTAGAATCTATGAAAGTAAGCATTATCATTCCAGTATACAATGAAGCCTCTCAGTTGGGAGCTTGCCTAAGGGCGATTGCTGCCCAAACTGTTCAGCCCTACGAAGTGATAGTAGTCGATAACAACTCATCTGACATGTCGACCAAGGTGGCTGGAGGCTATGACTTCGTGACAATTCTGCATGAACCAAAGCAAGGAGTTTTGCACGCTCGAACCAGAGGCTTTGATGCTGCCCGCGGCGATATTATCGCTAGAATTGACGCCGATAGCCTACTGCCTGATAACTGGATCGCCTCAGTCAAGGCAGTGTTCAGGAACCCCAAGGTTGATGCCGTGTCGGGTGTGGCTCAGTACTATAATGTCGCTGTCGCGGGGTTGTTTAACGCCATAGATCTGTTCTTCCGTCGTCGATTGAGTCGACAGTTGGGCGATCGGGTCTTCTTGTGGGGAGCTAACATGGCGATTCGTCGCTCAGCCTGGAATAGGGTCAAACCTGTGCTTTGTAACCAGGGTGGTCTGCATGAGGACTTTGATATCGCAATCCATCTGCAAGAAATCGGTGGTTACGTCACGTTCGACGAACGATTGGAGGCTCAGGTGTCATCACGTCGTATCGATACTAGCTTCTTGGACTTCATGAGCTATGCCTGGGCTAGTCCTAAGACTTATGCCAAGCACCATATTAGAAGTCGTTGGCATATGTACACTCCACTGCTTCTGTGTGCAGTTGGCTACTTGCCTGCTCGTATAATGCATCGTGGTTATGATCCTAAGAGTGAAAGCTTCACTTGGTCTAGGGTATTTGCTCCAAGCGGAACTATCCAGCGAGTTGATCCTACCACCAACGTTGCTTAGCTACTGGTCGTTAGATATATAGCCACCCTTATCAGTGCGAGTTGGCGTGCAGTTACCCCAGATACCTTTATGCTCGGCCATAGCCATCTGTTGGTCAATATTAAACTGATCTGACTTAGTAAATGGGAAGTACGGGTAGTAGAAGGCGTAACCGTTCCGAACCAGCTTCTCATTGACGTTTGTTCCATCTGGCAAATATACGTATCTAAGTAAGCGATCATAACGATCGCGATCGGTGCTAAGTGAGTCTGACTCCAACCTAACTTTGTTCTTGCCGATTACGTTCTTGGTAAAAGCCGCAGCCGCTGGACCGTAGCATTGCACGGGCGTGTTGGGCTTATGAGTCTCTGGCGTATCAATCCCGATGAACCGAACTTTCTCGACTTTGCCGTTCATATTCACAGCGATTGTGTCACCGTCAACGAAATGAGCCACGGTGTATAGGCCAGGCTGGTTCTTGACAGCAACCAGCCCACCTTCGTTAATTACACTATGTTGTTCGGCAACAATGACTATCAGGGATAGAACCAAGGCCAGCAACGACAGCCAGCCCTTTTTGCGATACCTTCGTGGCATAGTACTAACTAAGTAACTGGATTACTGTGTTGGCGTCAACTTTCGCACCGTCAATTTTAATAACTTTTTCATCTTCAGTTGGTTCTTCTAACTTGCTTACTATGGTATCGAATCGCTCTTCACTCATGCTCGCCATGTAGCCGTTTCGGTTTATTTCTGCTCCTACCGCGCGCTCTTTGGCGATTTCAGCAGAGGTGTTTATCCATAGGACTATTGTTTCGGCGTTCTGGCGGTTAGCGATTTCGCGTAGCTTCTGACGATCAGCTCGGAAGCTGAAATTGGTATCGAAGATGACGCTTTCCCCTTGGGATAGTAGTTGCTCAGTACGTTCATTGAGATTATCGTAAAGCTCTAGGCTTTCTTGTTCGGAATGGCTGGGGTTGGGGAACATATTGTGTCGTTCTGCATCTGACCATAGATGGACAGCACCTGTATGGTCGGCGATAGTCTGTGCCACCGTTGTCTTGCCTGCACCAGGGTAGCCTACCATTAGGTAAAGTTTGGGCTTATCCATCAGTAGTCGATCCCCTTATTAGCTAAGAACTTATCGTCGAAGTGATGCTTGAGCTTGGTCATGTCGGTGGCTATATCGACTTCCTTGAGTAGCTTGGTTGGGAAGTTGCGGCCAGTCAGACAGAGGCTGGTGTGTGGCGAGCGTGCCTTAATCAGATCCTTGAGTTGCTTCTCGGTCAGTAGGCCATCGTTAGCGGCGTTATTGATTTCGTCACAGATTACTAGATCGTACTCGCCGCTGTTGGCGCAGCGCAGAGCTTCTTGATAGGTTTCTAGTGCTGCTTGCTTGTGTTGATCCTCGGATATGTGCTGTTCACTTAGCTCACCTGCTTGATAGAACCCCTTACCGCCCTTGTAGAAATGCAACTGATCCTTATATATAGGCTGAATGTCCCTAATGAACACGTGCTCACTAACGCCCCAATACTTAATGAATTGTACGAAAGCTACGCGCCAACGATTACCGAGTGCTCGCGTCATAAGGCCAAGCGAAGCCGTGGTCTTACCCTTACCGTCACCGGTGTAGACGATCACTACCGATTCTTTTGTTTCGAAATCCTCAAACGCCATAACTTATATAGTAGTTTAAAACGCCAAAACTTTGTATGTTCTGCGACAAAAGCGTATGATTATGGTATGAGTGGAGAAGTTCATAAATCAACTCTTCAAGAAGCATCTGACTTGCCGGTAGATGCTCCCCATGTTTTATCCGTAGCATCGTTAGGTGAGGGTGAAGTGGTGGGAGGAGCGGCAGCTGTCATTGATATTGATGAATTTGAAACAGCCCTTCGAGACGTTAAAGACCCTATCACAGCCGCAGGTTATTTTGCACTTGAGGCAGATGCCTACCGCAAACAGTTAAGAGAAGAAGGCCGAAGCGCCTAATTAATTCTGCTTAGACTAAGGCGTGAGCTTGAAGTGAAGCGTCGATCTTAGGACGGTCAAAACCGATGATTATGTCACCAGCGAGATCAATCACTGGAATGCCACGCTGACCGGACTTCTCAACAGCTTCTAGGCCTGACTTCGGATCCTTGTCGACGTCGATGTACTTGTAGGCAACCTTCTTGTCGTCAAGATAACGCATGGCCGTGTGGCAGAAGGCACACCACTCCGCTCCGTAAATTGTTATTTTTGAATCTGTCATGTACTTCTATGATAGCACTATACAATGTAAAGTAAAGGCCTCTTGCGTGATATAGATCACATCTGTTATAATCGTAAGTAATGACAAAGACGACAGCGCCTCGCAAGACGCCCTCGCCTGCTGAAACAGCAAAGCCTCACACTGCAGTGGGCGCCAAAAGCGGCAACCCAACCTCTGTTTTTATTGGGGCTGCCTTAGATATGAGTTGGCGACTGGCCGTAGTGGTATTGGTGCCGATAATCGGCGGCTTTGAGCTTGATAAGGCACTAGACATGACCCCACTATTGACCATCGTCGGCTTCTTAATCGCTATGGTTGGCATGGGTCTAGTAATGTGGCGGACACTTCAAGAAGCTAACAAGCTGCCAGTACCTACCAAGGAGAAACGAATATGATTAATGGCCTAACTCGTTTCGCAGAATCTACCGGTCCAACAGTCCATGTAGCCCCGCACGAAGTGTTTGAGATTGGCGGTATCGTGATCACTAACTCAATCCTCTATGGATGGGTTTGCGCCGTTCTTATAATCGGCCTTATGACATGGGTTGCTCGCCGTGTAACTCTCAAGCCACGTGGTGGCCTGGTGCAATTCATCGAAGTTGGAGTCGAGTTTATCAGTAATCTGGTTGAGAATAGCTTCGACGATAAGAAAGTCGGGCGTCGCTATGTACCCTTCTTCGTTACCTTATTTTTCTTCATCTTGCTTAGCAACTGGCTGGGTCTGTTGCCGATTGTCGGTGAGGGCTTCAGGTCTGGTGAGGCACCACTTTTCAGGCCGTTCACAGGCGACCTCAATGCGACTCTAGCCATTGGTCTCTTCAGTATGATTCTGGTCTACGGCGCTTCTATTAAGGAATCCGGTGGATTCATTAAGTACTTGAAGCACTTCTTCATCGGTAGTCCACTGAATCCTTTGTTCTTAGTCATCGCTTTGCTAGAAATGTTTACCGATCTGACTCGTGTGCTCAGTCTGTCGCTTCGTCTTTTCCTCAACATAACCATCGGCGAGATCGTGATTGCCGTCTTCGCTTACTTAGGTAGCGTGGCAGCACCAATCACTGCTCTGCCCTTCACCATGTTGGAATTCCTAGTAGCTGCCCTGCAGGCTTACATATTCACAATTCTTAGTACCATGTACCTAGCCATCGCGGTCAACCACGCTGCCGAGCACGCTCGTCACGATGACTTGACCGAGGATGACGTTCCTGAAACAATAGGGGTAACAACCCGCGCGGGCGTTCATGGGCAGGCTTAGGTTTGGTCTAGATAATAATGTTAAACGTAATAAGGAGTTAATTAAATAATATGGCAATCTTCGCAGAAGCAGTCAACACAGCAATTATCGGCAAAGGTCTTATGATCGGTGGCGGTTTTATCGGTCCAGCTATCGGTATCGGTCTAATCGGCGGCAGCTACCTGCAGGCCGTTGGTCGTAACCCAGAAGCAGCTAAGTTCCTAGGTCAAGCTTTGATCTTCGTAGCTATCGTAGAGCTATTCGGTCTACTAGCCTTCGCTTCAATCTTCATCGTTAAATAAGGAATAGATATTCAAAGAATGATTCAACCAATAACAAACTTCGCAGAAAGCTCATCAGGACTCGGCGCTCTTGGCGTTGACGGTCAGGCTTTTGTGATCCAGTTCATCACTTTTGTGTTGGCTTTCTTAATACTGAAGCGCTTCGCCTTCAAGCCGATCATCAAGGTCATGGCCGAACGTCGTGAAGTCATCGAGAGCGGCGTTAAGCTTGGCGAAGAAATGAAGCAAGAACGTGCCAAGCTAGACTCTGAAGTCGAAAAGGCTTTACATGAAGCTCGTCAGGAAGCTGACGGCATCATTGCCGGCGCTCAAGACACCGGTCGTCAATCAGTTCGCGAAGCCGAGGACAAGGCTCGTGAGAAGGCTGCGGGTATTCTCAAGGAAGCAGATTCGCGCATTGCCACAGATACAGCTCGAGCCCGTAAGCAGCTCGAGAAGGAATTAGTCGGTCTCATCTCTGATGCCACAGAGGTAATCATTGACGAGAAGATTGACGCCAAGAAAGACTCAGCTCTCATAGAGCGTGCCTTGAAAGGTCGTGTCTCAGCATGAAAGCCCCGAGGACTCGCATCGCCAGCACTATCGCCGATAAGACTCTTAAGTCGGGCAGCTCCAAGCAGCTCAGCCAGGAGATAGCGGCATATTTGCTGAGCGAACGTCGAGTCAATGAGCTTGATTCGATATTACGTGATGTCCAAGGTGATTGGGCCAAGGCAGGCATTGTGGACGTAATCGCTAGTAGCGCTTTCCCTATTGCGCCTGTTGCTAAGGCCGACATCACCAAGCAGATTAAGCAGCTTTATCCTGACGCCAAGCAGATTATTATTACTGAGGTACGTGACCCAGAAGTAATTGGCGGCGTTAAGTTAATGCTGGCTGACAAGCAGCTAGATCTTACGGTCGAGGCGCAATTGAATAAGTTTAAACAGTTAACTACCGTAGCGGAAGCATAGAAAGGAACCAAATAAAGTGCCAGACCTATCCATAACAGAATTATCAGACGACATACGAGCGGCGATTGCCGAACTCAAGCAACGTCCAGACATTGAGGACGTAGGTGTTGTTACCCGTGTTGGTGACGGCATTGCTTGGATTTACGGCCTAAGTAAGGCTGGTTATAACGAAATGCTCGAAATCGATGGCACAAGTGGCCAAAAGGTCACTGCCTTCGCCTTCAACCTTGGCGAAGATGAAATCGGCGCCGTGCTTCTCGGTGAAGACACTGAAGTCAAAGCCGGTGCTAGCGTTCGCCTAAGTGGTAGCGTTCTAGAAATCCCTGTCGGTCCAGAAATGGTCGGCCGTGTCGTCGACCCACTAGGCAATCCTTTGGATGGCCTAGGTCCGATCAAGACCAA
The DNA here is from genome assembly GCA_038064395.1 of Patescibacteria group bacterium. Taxonomy (GTDB): domain Bacteria; phylum Patescibacteriota; class Saccharimonadia; order Saccharimonadales; family UBA4665; genus JBBTTE01. Next base: position 7,730 of record JBBTTE010000008.1, read on the forward strand.
GCTGAAGAGTCGTCTTGAGCGCCAAGCTCCAGATGTATTGTCTCGTAAGAGCGTTCATGAACCACTCATGACAGGTATTATGGCAGTCGATGCCACTGTGCCGATTGGCCGTGGTCAGCGTGAGCTAATCATTGGTGACCGCCAGACCGGTAAGACAGCTATTGTAGTTGACACTATGGTCAACCAGGCTCGTCAGAAGACCGGCGTTATTAATGTCTATGTCGCCATTGGTCAGAAGCTATCTAAGATTGCTGCCTTGCAAGAGCGTCTTAAGCGCGAGGGTGTGATGGATCAGACAATTATTGTTGCTACCGGTCCGTCCGACCCCGCAGCCATGCTTTACTTGGCGCCATATGCTGGTTGTGCAATGGGTGAATACTTCCGCGACAACAAGCAGCACGCTCTAATCATCTATGATGACCTATCCAAGCACGCTGCTGCCTACCGCCAAATGTCACTACTGCTTCGACGCCCACCAGGACGCGAAGCTTATCCCGGTGATGTGTTCTACATTCACTCCCGCTTGCTAGAGCGTTCGGCCAAGCTAAGTGATAAGTTAGGCGGAGGCTCATTGACTGCCTTGCCGATCATCGAAACCCAAGCTGGCGACATCAGTGCCTACATACCGACCAACGTGATCTCGATTACTGACGGACAGGTCTTCCTAGAAACTAACCTGTTCTATCAGGGTATTCGCCCAGCTATTTCGGTCGGTCTATCGGTCTCCCGTGTCGGTGGCTCAGCACAGACTAAGGCTATTAAGGCAGTTGGTGGTAGCCTCAAGCTGGAGCTAGCCCAGTTCCGCGAATTAGCGGCCTTCTCTCAGTTCTCAACTGATCTCGACCCAGAAACTCGTCAGATAATCGAGCGTGGTCAGCGTTTGACAGAGCTGCTTAAGCAGGCTCAGTTTAGCCCTTACTCAATCTGGGAAATGTACTCTACGCTTTACGCTGCTAACAAAGGTATTTTTGACGCTATCCCACTTGAAAAGGTTAAGCCAGCCGAAGAAGCCCTACACCGCGAACTTAAGAGCAAGCATGCTAAGTTAATCGATGCTTTGAACACTGGCGATAAGCCAACTGACGCTCAGAACGAAGCCCTACTTAAGGTAGCTAAGACAATAGCTAGCAGCTACAAGTCCGCTAAGAAAGCTGATAAGGAGTAATAGACCTTGGCAAGCACGATCGCACTCAAAAGACGCATTACCTCGATTCGAGGTACCCGTCAGATTACTAAGGCCATGGAACTGGTCTCGGCCAGCAAACTGCGCCGTGCTCAAGAGTACGCTGCAGCCAGTCGTGAGTATCGTGACCTAGCCTATGATCTGTTGAGGCGCCTTAACTCTATTAGCGAAGTTGAGCGTCAACCGCTATTCCGCAAACGACCAGTCAAGAATCGCCTGTACGTGGTTGTTACAAGTAACACTGGTCTAGCTGGTGCTTACAACGCCAACACCCTGAAGTCTCTGACTACGAGTTTGCGCCGTGACCGTGCCGACAAGGTTAAGAGTCACGTCGTCACCATTGGCAGCAAGGGTGCTAACTTCGTTCGTCGCCTCGGTGATGTCAATCTGTTAGCGGCCTATCCGCCATTTGGTGATAACCCAACTGCAAATGACGTTCGACCAATCCTCAATACCGTAATGGAGCAATACAAGACCGAAGCCGTCGACGAGATTGTGATTCTTTACACTCAGTTCAAGTCAACTATCGTCCAGGTGTCGCAGACCCAACAGCTTCTACCTGCACCATTACTTGATAACGATAGCGAGTCATTGCCAATCAGTAACTTCGAACCTGATGTCGAGACAGTTGTTGACCAAGTCACCACTCGACTTATTGAAGCCCAGATTTGGCAAGCAGTTCTAGAGAGCTTAGCTTCCGAGCATGCTATGCGCATGCTAGCCACCAAGAACGCTACCGATAACGCCAACGACCTGATCAAGGACTATACCTTGGAACTTAACACCGCCCGTCAAGCCGCCATTACCCAAGAATTGGCTGAAATATCAGGCGGCGCGGAAGCATTAAACGGATAATCCAGAGAGACTAAAGAAGGAGAACATATGGCATCGTCAACCAAACAACAAACTAAATCAGGCAAGATCACCCAGATTGTTGGTGTCGTCGTTGATATCGAATTCAGCACAGGCAACTTGCCAGCTATTTATAACGCCCTGACAGTCGAACTAGACGGTAAGCAAGTAACTCTAGAAGTTGCTCAGCACCTTAGCGAATCAAACATTCGTGCGATTGCTCTAAGCTCAACTGATGGTCTAGAGCGCGGCGCTATCGTTAGCGACACTGGTGCACCTATTAGCGTGCCAACTGGTGACGAAACTCTCGGTCGTATGTTCAACGTAATTGGCGAGCCAATTGACGGCAAAGGTGGCAACTTCAAGACCAAGGCACCTATTCACCGTGCTCCACCGCCACTTATTGACCAGTCTGGCAGTGTTGAGATCATGGAAACAGGTATTAAGGTCATCGACCTGATCTGTCCTATGACCAAGGGTGGTAAGGCAGGACTTTTCGGTGGTGCTGGTGTCGGTAAGACCGTTCTTATCCAAGAGCTTATTAACAACATTGCTAAGTTCCACTCTGGTTACTCTGTTTTTGCTGGTGTCGGTGAACGTACCCGTGAAGGTAACGATCTGTACTACGAAATGGAAGAATCAGGCGTACTTAAGAACACTTCCCTAGTCTTCGGCCAGATGAATGAACCCCCAGGTGCTCGTTTGCGTGTTGCCTTGAGTGCTCTAACGATTGCTGAGAGTTTCCGTGACAAAGGTAGCGACGTGCTGTTATTCGTTGACAACATTTTCCGTTACACCCAAGCCGGTGCTGAGGTTTCAGCCCTACTTGGTCGTTTGCCATCAGCTGTAGGTTACCAGCCTAACCTAGCGCAAGAAATGGGCCAGTTGCAGGAACGTATTACCTCGACTCGTGAAGGCTCCGTAACCTCTATTCAAGCTGTTTATGTGCCTGCTGACGACCTTACTGACCCAGCTCCAGCCACAACCTTCGCCCACCTTGACTCAACTATCTCACTTAACCGTGCCCTAACAGAGATCGGTATCTATCCCGCAGTCGACCCACTAGACTCTAGCTCGACTATTCTTGACCCCGAGATCGTCGGCGAAGAGCACTATAACGTCGCTCGTGAGGTTCAACGTGTCTTGCAGCGTTACAAGGACCTACAAGACATTATTGCGATTCTTGGTATGGAGGAGCTCTCCGAAGATGACAAGCAGCTAGTGGCTCGTGCGCGTCGTATACAGCGTTTCTTGAGTCAGCCGTTCTTCGTGGCCGAGCAGTTTACTAACAACCCTGGTCAATACGTTAAGCTATCCGACACAATTCAAGGCTTCAAAGAGATCCTTGAGGGTAAACACGATGATAAGCCAGAAAGCGCCTTCTACCTTAAGGGTGGCATCAAGGACGTAATTAAGGCTGGAGCTAAGTAAAAGTGTTTCACTTCCAGTTAGTCAGTATTAGTGGCAAGAAGTTCGATGAGGACGTGCACGAAGTTATTCTGCCAACTCTCGATGGTGAAATTGGTGTTCTACAAGACCACATGCCACTTGTCAGTGTTGCTACTACAGGAGCAATTGCTATCAGACGCAATCCTAAGGATTCTGACGCTCAACGCGAGTACTTCGCTTCTAGCGGTGGTGTCGTTGAAGTCTCTGGTAACACCTTGCGTGTGCTAGTTGACGAAGCTGACAGCGCTGATGAGATCAACGAAGCCGAAGTTCAGAAGGCTCTAGATCGAGCCCACAAGATGAAAGCCGAAGCCAAAGACGAGATAAGCCTAGAGCATGCTCAAACTCTAGTTGACCGTCAAGGCGTACGTTTGCACGTTGCTGGACTGAAGCGCCGAACTAAGCGCTAGGATGTTCTAGGCCGCTATTTGCACCGGCAAAGGCTCATCGTCATGGTCTAGAATGTGAGCTAAGCGAATTGCTCCAAGACGCACAGCCATTGCATCCCAGAACTCCTCATTACTAATGTCTATAACGTCACGAACTGCGTCAGTTATTTCACCTATGTCTCCCATCGTACTTGCGTAGGCTGGTGTGCCGCTCGCATTGGCGTCGCGCACATCAAATGCTCGACCTTCTCTATAATCCACAAAGAAGCCAACTGGCGGGGAGCCTTCTTCTAGCGTTGCTGTCTGAATTGGTTTTCGTTGATGGTCACCTTGTTTCATTTCTTCTAATGCACGCTTAGGTATTTTGGGAATGAGTTTGTTCAGCAGCAAGCTTTTGCTCGCTTTGTGAATTAATTCGAAACTAGAAAAAGTAAGATCTGGCTTAAACTCTTTAGCACTTTCAAATACATCATCAGGCTCGACTGTTATGGTGTGAGTTATGGGCTCTTCATTGTTCTGCGCAGTACAAACATGATGATTGAGAAGCTCCACCCCGTACCTTTCACAAATCGTTGCGATTGAGCCAGTAAACTTGGGAAGCGTCTGATTCTGTTTAATAAAAGAGCCCGACTTTCGGGCTTCTAAGACAGTGGCATAAATTGTTGATACTCCAGAGGCGCCAGCAGCTACTTGGCGGTAGAGCTGCGTATCCTCAAGCACCTCACAGGCTGGATGGGGTGCATTCTTGTCGATACACATCCATCTCACCGGCATCCCGGTTTGTGGCATGAATTCTCTGGAAAAATCTCTCAAATTTACGCTTGCAACGCTAGGCTGCCCAGTTTCACTCATATGAAGTATAACTTTTTATAAAATAAATTAAGACTTCAGCATAGCAAATTTGTAATGAGTATGCAATATATATCACAAAATGTCGCCTAAATGGTATATAAAGTTGGTCAACAAACAATATTTCTGCTAGTATAATATCTTGAATTCATTAAAGGGTGTTCCTTTGCGGGTTTTGTGGCTGGTGGACTAAGCTGCGGCAGAGTTACATATTTATAAAATTTATAAAAAGTAGATAGATCAGTTTACTATGCTTACATTTGTGTCCAAAATCCTCACTACTCCCAAGCAGACTATAAAGTCTGCCGTCATAATGGAGACATCGGCTGAAGTCAGTGCTGTCGGTGCACAGGTAAAGAAAAAGATTGGTAGCTTGTTCGGTGGGTCGCTTGCTATCAGGCAAGTTGATGCAGGTTCTGATAACTCTTGCGAGAACGAGCTAGTGGCGCTCAGTAATGTCTTCTATGACTGCGAGCGCTTTGGTATTCACTTCGTAGCATCACCTAGGCACGCTGACATGTTGATGGTAACTGGGCCTGTTACGAGAAATATGGCTGCTGCTCTAGTCAGCGCTTATGAGGCTACGCCGACACCTAAGCTTGTGGTAGCGGTCGGCGATGATGCTATAGATGGTGGTATCTTCAAGGGTAGCTATGCCGTACTTGATGGTGTTGATTCGGTCATCCCTGTCGATTATACGATTGCTGGCGATCCGCCAACGCCAACCGTTATATTACACTCATTGCTTGCGATCCTTGATGATCTTGAAGGAAAGACTCGGATCAAGAAGAAGTAATGTTTGAAGCGCTTGCATCACCAGCAGGGTTAAGCGTCTTAATAACGATTTTTGCTGTTGGGCTAATCGGTGCGTTAATTGTCCAAGCACACGATGTGCTTGCCAACATATGGAGCCATGGCAGTGCCACCGTCGGTTCACTGTGGGGAATGTTGTTTGCTTCATCGGTGTTGACTACGGGACAAGAGGTCGTTATAAAGGCTAATATCTCAAGTTTCTCGTTGTTCCATCTGTCGCTACGTGTAGATAAGTTAGCGGCTTTCTTCGTGTTTGTCATCTGTTTGGTCGTGTTGTTCTGTTCAGTTTATGGAGTTGGCTATGTCAGCAGTTACTACAAGCGTTACAGCATCGGGGCTCTCGGATTCTTCTACAACGCGTTTATTCTGGGGATGCTCCTAGTTGTAACGGCTGCTAACGGTATTTGGTTCTTAGTGGCATGGGAAATTATGTCGTTGGCTTCTTACTTCTTGGTTGTATATGATCGGCACGATCGCCAGAACGTCAGAGCTGGTTATGTGTATCTTGTCATGACGCATATCGGTGCGGCCTGTATCATGCTGGCAATGCTTATATTGTTCAGCTACACTCACTCCTTTGAGTTTGACGTCATTAAGTCGCACATTGATGCTGTTCCGCAGCTGTTAATGGGGGCGGTCTTTGGCTTATCACTGATTGGCCTTGGCACAAAAGCTGGAGTTGTCCCTCTGCACATTTGGCTGCCGTCGGCACATCCGGCTGCCCCATCGCACGTATCGGCACTAATGTCTGGAGTGATGATTAAGACTGGTATTTACATGATGATTCGGTTGTTTCTAGATGTGCTTGGTCCACCGCCTCTGTGGTGGGGTATGGTCGTGTTGATTATTGGTGGCGTGTCATCTGTCTTGGGTGTGTTGTATGCGCTTACCGAGCATGACATCAAGCGGCTACTTGCCTACCACAGTATCGAAAACATCGGAATTATTCTACTAGGTCTAGGCAGCGCTTTGATATTCTCCTCGTTGCATAGGCCTGAACTTGTACTGTTGTCGCTGTGTGCAGCCCTGTTCCATACGCTTAATCACGCTACGTTTAAGTCATTACTCTTCTTGGGCGCCGGCTCAGTAATTCGCGCAACCCATACGCGTAATATTGAGAAGTATGGCGGACTTATCAAGCTCATGCCGATCACTGCGCTGTGCTTCTTGGTGGGCTCAATGGCTATCACGGCGCTGCCTCCATTCAATGGGTTCTTCAGTGAGTGGCTGACCTTCCAATCAATGTTCAGCGGCCTTACTCACTCTGTTTTTTATGTTAAAGGGGCTTTCATGTTCGCAGCTGCAGCATTGGCCATAACTGGTGGACTAGCTCTGGCTTGTTTCGTAAAGGCCTTTGGCTCAGTGTTCTTAGCTCGTCCTCGAAGCGACGCAGCCCAAAGCGCCAATGAGGCGTCACCGCTTATGAGTGGTGGAATGATCGGCCTTGCTACGTTATGCCTAGTTATTGGGTTGCTTGCAGCGCCAATTACAAGAGTACTTCTAAGTATTAGCCGTGATATAACAGGCTTGCAGGCTACGGCCTCGGCCGTTGGAGCGTCGAGCGGCAGCCTTACCGTCAGGCCGCTATTATCATCTGTTTCTGGCCCAGTTCTTGGCGTGCTAATAATAATCGTGCCAGTTGGTGTTTGGCTAGCTTCTAAGTACGCTGTGTATCGCCGCCAGAAGATAAGTATGGGTCCAACTTGGGATTGTGGCACGGAGTTGAATGGTCGAATGGAGATTACGGCGACCGGTTTCGCTCGCTCGATAATTCTGATATTCAAAGGACTGCTTCGACCTAGTTTGCAGCACAACGTGGAGTATGACGATGCGAATAGCCGTTATATGCCTTCCTCGCGCAGGGTAGCTATGAGCGTGCACGATGTCTTCCAGGACCGTTTGTATTCACCGTTTTATGCCTGGCTACTACGAACTTCCAAGCTAATTAATCGTATACAACACGGTAACCTGAATGCTTACGTGTTGTATGTAATGGTTGCTTTGATAATAGTTTTGTTGGTAGGAGCGTAACATGCAGCACCTATACTGGATACTACAGATTGTACTCGTGCCAATGTTGGCGCCGCTGGGCATCGGTATTACAAGCTCCATCAAGGCAAAGATGCAAAATAGACAGGGACCAAGTATTTTCCAGCCCTACCGTAACCTACGCAAGCTGTTCCACAAGGATGAGGTTATTAGTAATGATGCGTCATGGATATTCAGGCTTGCTCCTTACATTATCTTCGGTGTGACTATTATTGTTGGTGCTAGCATTCCCCTGTTTAGCTCCATATTGCACGCGCCGACTAGTGACCTACTGGTCGTGGTCTATACGCTGGCGATCGGAACATTCTTCTTAGCCTTGGCAGGTATGGACACCGGTAGCGCATTTGGCGGCTTCGGTGCTAGCCGCGAAATGACACTGTCTGCTGTGGCCGAAGGTTCGCTCATCTTCTCCTTACTTACGCTAGTCGTTATTTCTGGTACCACCAATCTTACTGCTATCGCACACACCATCACATTTGAATACGGACACTTCTTGATACCCATTCTCATGGCCTTCGCTGGCTTCTTGATCGTGCTATTGGCTGAAACCAAGCGTTTCCCCTTCGATAACCCAGATACACACCTAGAGTTAACCATGGTGCATGAGGCGATGCTATTAGAATATTCTGGGAAGCGCCTAGCGCTTATGGAGTGGGCCTCGGCCAATAAGCTATTCATCTTTGCAGCCATGGCGGTTAACTTGTTCTTCCCTGTGGGTATAAGTAGTAGCTTCGGGGCTAGTGCTCTATTGATAGGCGTTGGGTCGATGCTAGTAAAGGTGCTGACTATCTATGTTGGAATCGCCATGATTGAGTCGCTGTTGGCGAAGTTCAGGTTCTTCCGACTTCCGGATCTGTTGTTCATTGCGTTTATTCTTAATGTTATTGCTATAGGATTGGTGTCGTAATGGATAGTCTCTTAATGCAGTTTTGTATTGTTCTGCTGAGCCTGACAACTTTTGGCATGCATGTAGTCAAGAAGAACTATAGCGTCGTAGCGATGTACGGCTTGCAATCGTCGGCAATAGTTGGCTTGTTGCTGATATCGTTTCATGAGCAGCGCAGCTTGTCTTTGCTACTCGTAGCTCTCGTAACTCTAGTGGTTAAAGTTATTATGGCACCGACATTCTTCAGCCGACTTCTGAAACGGCACAAGCTTAAGTTTGCTGTCAGCACCTACGCCAGTACACCATTGACGCTAATCATTATTACCGGCATTATCATGTTGGCTAACTCCGCTATCTTCGCGCCACTGATTACGGTCGCGCCTGCTGCGCATAGCCATATTATTCTGTCGATCTCGATGATGTTGATCTCGATATTCTTGATGGTCAACCGCAAGGGCGCGTTGTCGCAGGTCATAGGTGTACTTTCGCTAGAGAACTCGATTGTGGCATTTGCGATCTTCGCAGGTCTTGAGCAGTCGGCCGTACTACAAGTTGGTATTTTGTTCGATATCTTCGTTTGGTCTAACATAGCGATCGTTCTGGTGTCGATGGTTTATCGCCATGTTGGCTCACTTGATACGACTAGCATGAGAGAGCTGCAGGATTAATGGCATGACTTTGTTTATTATTGTCCTAGGGTTTGTCACGGCAGCTGTAGTGTCTTCGCTGACCAGTTCTCGTCGTGTCATAGAGGGGGCTGCCATTGCCGCCAGTGTGTTTGCGCTAGGAGCTTCTAGCGCAATCGCGTACGCCGTCGGTACTAGCGGTGCGTATAAGCCGCTTGCCTTCTTGTCTGTCGATGCTTTAGGCGCGATAGTAATGCTGCTTATCTCGGTCGTGGCTAGCTCAACATCTATCTACGCCGTGCCATTCTTACGCAAGGAAATGGACAAGAAGGTCATTGGCCTAAGTAGATTCAAGCAGTACTACGTTCTTGTTAACATCTTCTTGGCGATGATGTTCTTGGCGGTCACTGCCAACAATCCGGTGGTTGCTTGGATATTCTTGGAGGCTACTACTCTCTCTACGGTTTTCCTGATAAGTTACTATGGTAAACGATCTAGCGTTGAGGCGGCTTGGAAATACTTGATTATTAACTCGCTAGGCCTTTTGCTGGCCTTCTTCGGAACGCTGTTGTACTTTGCGGCCATCAAGGGCATCGCGGCTAACGGCTTCGTCAGCTGGCAGGCTTTGCTTGATAATGCTCGACACTTTGATCCGGCAGTTGCCAAAGTCGCCTTTGTTTTTGTGCTTATCGGTTATGGCACTAAGATTGGTCTAGCCCCGATGCATACTTGGAAGCCCGATGCTTACAGTAAGTCTCCTGTGCCGCTAGGCGCTTTGTTCTCTGGCGCGCTCATGCCCGTGGCCTTTGTTATTTTGCTACGATTCAAGTCTATAACCGATGCTGCCGTCGGGCCGTTGTTCAGCCAGCATTTGCTTATCGCATTTGGTATTTTGTCAATAATTATCGCAGCGCTTAGTATGCTCTCTGCCAAGAACTACAAGCGACTACTGGCTTACTCTAGCATTGAGCACGCCGGTATCATCGCACTCGGGTTTGGGTTTGGCGGATTGGGTGCTTTTGCGGCTATTTTGCACATGATATATCACTCACTGATTAAACCAGCACTTTTCTTCACCTCTGGTAATATACTGCTCAAGTATCACTCAGCTCGCATTACCAAGGTGCGCGGCGCCATGAGTATCGTCCCAGTTACTAGTGTGCTGCTGCTAGTCGGTTTGTTTGCGGTGACTGGACTGCCTCCCTTTGGTATTTTCCAGACAGAGCTGTTTATTCTTGCGGCTGGTGCCAAGAACTCTCCGATTATAGTCGTTACCGCGTTACTGGCGATGGCCATGGTATTCATAGGTTTCTTCCGCCATGTCAGTTCTATGGTTCTGAGCGGTAAGCCTGAGACGCCACAGTTGGTTGAGTCTGGTGAAGATAGTGTTTGGCTGTTCATCCCACCGTTGGTGCTGCTGGTGCTGGCCTTGGTTCTGAGCGTTTGGATGCCGCCTTTTGTACAAACCCTAATTCACGAGACCGTAAGGAACTATTAGTATGAAAAAGTTTGATAATTATTTACCCAAAAACGTATCGGCTCAAATTGATGGTGACGTAGCTAGCTTTGAAGTATCAGTCGACGAAATAACAGAGATAGTCCGCAATCTCCATGTTGATAAAAACTTGACTTTAAAACTTATAGACGTTACCGATGAACGAGCTGAAAGTGGCTGCTTTAAGGTCTGGTACGTCTTCGGTGCTCCTGAGGATGGCCTGTTCATAGCGCCTTATATCAGGCTGGAAAAGACTGAAGAATTTCCATCTGTTACTTCCGTCATTCACGCTGCCGGTAATTACGAGAGAAAGATTAAGACCTTCTTCGGTCTAACGCCTATCGGTAACCCAGATTCTAGAATGCTTATTTTGCATGAAAACTGGCCAGATGATGTCTTCCCATTACGCAAAGAATTTGACGCTCACAAGCGGCCAGCGGCAGCGACTGGTATTTATAAGTTCCAAAGAGTTCACGGTGAAGGCATATATGAAATACCAGTTGGTCCGATTCACGCAGGCATAATCGAGCCGGGTCACTTTCGTTTCAGTGTGGCTGGTGAGTCAATAATGCTACTTGAAGCACGGCTAGGGTATGTCCATAAGGGTCACGAAAAGTTGTTTGAGAGTTTGAACCTAACAGATCAGGTTCGCTTATCACAGAAAGTATCAGGTGATAGTTCGCTGTCTCACTCATTGGCTTTCTGCCAGGCCGTAGAGCAGCTATCAGGCATTGATGTGCCGGAGAGAGCCAAGTATTTGCGAACTATTTACGCTGAGCTAGAGCGCCTTGCTTGCCACTTTGGTGACATTGGATTCATGATGATGGATACTGGCTTCAACTTCGGCGGAGCGAACGGTTCTAGGTTGCGAGAAATGATTATGCGTATCAATGAGCGACTGACGGAAAGCCGCTTCCTACGAGGCGTAAACGTGGTCGGTGGTGTGGCCAAGGACATTTCTGACGAGCAAAACGAGTTACTCATCCAAGAGTTAGATGCCATAATGAAGGACTTCAAAGAAGTGGTCGATATTGCCGAAAACAGAGTATCTGTGCTTAATCGTCTTAAGGGCACTGGACCTTTGCCATATGATGTCGCCAAAGATCATGGCGCAGTTGGGGTGCCGGCTCGGGCAGTTGGTGTCGCAACAGACGCGCGGGCTGAGTACCCATATGCTGCCTACGGCGAGTTACCGCTGGGTGACATTCCTACAGAGAAGACGGGCGATGTTTACGCGCGGTTCCGCATCCGAATACGAGAAGCCCGCACAGCTAGCAAGCTAATTCAAGAAGCTCTAACCCGCTTGCCAAAAGGCCCTATAGCCGCGAAAACCACCAAGAGTATGCTCAAAAAGAGCGCTATCGCTATCGGCTGCGTCGAAGGCTGGCGCGGAGAAATAATCTATTTCATCAAGACCGATAAACAAGGTCAAATCAACCGAGTTGCTATCCGTGACCCCTCATTTATAAACTGGCAAGTTCTTGGTTATTGTGGGCAGGGTCAGATTGTGCCTGACTTCCCGCTTATTAACAAGAGCTTCAACTTGTCCTACACCGGTCACGATTTGTAGGTTAGATCTTCGTTATTCGTAGTTCTAGTCTTTACAAATACCCTAACTCAGGTTACTCTAATGACATCAATTAAGTGGAGGTTCCAAGCATGTTTGGAAGACGCAAAGTAGCTGCCCTTGTGGGTGAGTTCATAGGTACAGGCGCATTGACGCTGCTCGTTCTGAGCGTACAACGATCAACAATAGGTGTGCCATTTTTCGTGGCCGCTGCCGCCGGTCTAACATTGGCATTAATGATCTTCGCGATGGGTCGCGTAACTGGTGGGTACTTCAACCCAGCTATAGTTATAGCCTTTTGGACTGCACGTAAGATTTCAACAATCACGACTGTTCTATATGTAGTCGTACAACTGCTTGGTGCATGGGGTGCTTACTACCTCTACACTTACTTCGTTAAGAATGATTTGCAGCCAATCGGTGGCCACTTCACAGCTCGTATCCTAACGGCTGAAGCTATCGGTACTGGTCTGTTCGCCTTCGGTGTTGCAGCTGCTGTTTACCAGCGTGTTAGCATTGCCGTAACGGCTTCATTCGCAGGTGTTGCCTTGATGCTAGGTGCGATCGCTGCATCTTCAGCTTCACTTGGCCTGCTTAACCCAGCTGTCGCCCTAGGTGCACGTGCTTGGGTATGGGGTACATACGTACTTGGTCCAGTCATCGGTGCTGTTATCGGTGTTAACTTGTACGCTCTGCTATTCGCAGAAGCCGACAAGAACGCTGTTAGCGTATCCAGTGCTGTCAAAGCCGCTGTAACCGGTAAGAAGCCAGCTAAGTCAGCTAAGAAGAAGACTTCTAAGAAGAAAAAGTAGGTTAATACTTCTCTGGCCTTAACTGCCCGCCTTGTGCGGGCAGTTTTGCTACCAAGAGCCTTTGCATCTTGAAAAGTCGCAAGAATAATGGTATGATTTACCTCAAATAATTGAGGTAGGCTCAGTAAGAGATTCGGAGTGTGTGACTCTTGTGAACGGAATTGAAACAGTTGGAAGAGCTGCCGCTAATGGCATGCCTGTAATGAGGGCGGTGCTTGGTCCCGTTTTTGCTGATCAGCTTGTAGAGACGCCGCCAGAAGACCGCACGTGGAAAGAGGCCGGAAAGGTAGCTTTTGTAGCTGCTACTGACAAGGTTGATGGCTTTATATCTGGCCTAATCGGACCTACTGCTTTGGGTGCGAGCCTGGATGACCTTGGAGATAAGCTTTTTGTCATACCTCAATATAGGGCTCTGGCAGCAAACGGTGAGATACCGTCCTTACACTATAAGCTTAAAATAGCTCGTGACTTGGCGGTAACGGGTATGAGAGGCTTGGCTGCATCAAAGGGCAAAGACGTAAAAGCCAGACCTCTTGGCAAACAGAAGACGGTGGTCGACATGCTTACACTGGTTGCCGCTCACTCGCCTATGGCCGAGAACGAAGATATTTTGCGTGCTGGTCTATCTATATCAACGGCACTATCAATCGCCAGCTTTGCAGATTATGCAATGACCTTCGCTAAGTCTGATAGCCCAACAAAGCCTACAGATAATGCTAGGAATGGCGCGGCTAGGAAGGCCTTTGCAAATCCTGTCGATAAGCTAGTCGGAATTCTTGACAGTAAGGCGCCAAATGTGACGCCCGACCATCTAACTCTTATGGGTGAGCTAATGGTAGATTCCTCTGTAGCACTAGCGGTTGCAAAGCCGGATAAAGTTTTTGTGACCACTGCGCTATTCACAGCAGGTAGCTTGCTAGATGGAGTTGATGGTGCTCTGGCAAGGGCTAAGGGCCAAGCCAATGGCGGCACAACGATCAAGGGAATGCTTAAAGACGTTCGTGCAGACAAGAGACAGGAAATTCTAACCTTCTTCGGACTATCATTAATTGCTCGCAAGCGCGGCAATAATGTGGCTGCTAATAACTACGCGGTTGCCGCCATGACAACTGTTCTGTCTGCTTTGTACAGAGCAAGTGCAGAGTCACAAGGCTACATAGTGCCCGAAGATGGTGCAGGCACTAGAGTTATGCGGGCTGTTCTGGGAGGCGCAGGGCTTGCTCTCAATAAGAATCAGGAGGCCTCAGATATTATTAGTGGCCTAGTTGCTACTGGCAATATTAACACTTCCAAGGAACGGCGGCATGTTGCTAAGTATGGACAGGCTTCGCCTTACTGTATGGGGGTAAAGAACGATCGTAAATTCATGGAACATGCCAAGATAAGGCATGAGGCACTGGTGCCTTTGGCCGCTCTCGGCATTCTATTAGGTTCTGTTGCACTCAAGTACAACCCAGATGTTGAGCAGGCTTCAGACCTTGCCGTCTAGCAGATCTTGCTCGAACTCAGCAATTCCCTTTGCGTCCTGTGAGTAGTTGCTGATATCTGGGAAGTTAAGTTCGCTAATGTGGCGCCAAACGATACCCATCAGCTTCTCTAGTCTATCCATGCTGGCTTGATCTGGATCAAGCGCTAGGCTAAGCTCTTTGGAGCTTTCGGCTTCAACATAGATCATCTGAGCCTTAATCGACTTTGCGGTCTTATAGCGGCCGCTCTGACTGGCCAGCAAGGCGTAGAAGACTAGCTGCGTACGGTGTCGCCAGGCCTTTATCATCTTGGTTTGGTTGCGGGTATCGAAGCTGCTTAACGGTTTGCCTGTCTTGTAGTCCGTTATTATCAGCTCGTCGCCTGCTAGGTTGATGTGATCTAGTTTACCTGACAAAGGCACTTGATTGATTGTTAGTTGGTTGATGGCTATTTCGGCTTGTCCAGACTTGTTGAGAGTGAAGCCGAGCTCGCCAAACAGCGCCCGTAGGGTTTGTTCGCCGTGTGACAAGTAGCGTTCAATCTCGGGCAGTGGTATCGGTTGGGTGGCAAGGCTGGTTTTGTAGCTTTCTAGGACTAAGGGCAGTTTGAACTTGCCAGCATTGGTTAACTGTTGGGCAGTCTGCAAGGCTTTGTGAATGGCTGTACCGTAGGCCATATTTGAGGTGGTGATATCAGGCAGTCGCAAGAGTTGACGCTCTAAGAAATGTTGCGGACCACCCTCACTAACATCAAGGAACTGCAGTAGTGCAGTTACGCTTAGCTGATAGCCCTCCAATCTTTTCTTGAGTAATGTCTTTTCGTCTTTGGTCTCTAGTCGTGGCCACATCAGGGTTGATTCCAGGACTTCAATTGGTGGTTCAATGTCTTTGCTACCAATATCATCTGTCGGCAGAGCGCTGATGAGTGGCGTAGCTAAGAGTGCCCTGCCCTCGCTATCGGTGTTGAAGCTACTGACAATTAGAGAGCTTTTGGCACGTGTAGCCGCCACGTAAAGTAATCTCACGTAGTCGTCATACTGTTCACCATAGGGTTGCAGAGGCAAATTGGCAGGTGGCTTGCGTCCGATGTGCCTAGGCTGCCAATTATCCTCGATCGTGTCCAGCACATATACGGTATCAAACTCCAACCCTTTGGCCTTGTGGACGGTCATAAGCTGTACAGCGTGATCTCCGCTAACAAACCATGATTGATCAGTTATTGGACGGTCTAGTTCGCGATGAAGCCTGGTTAGCCTTACGAAATCCGCTATTCCAGTGTGGCCTTCTCTGGCGGTAACAAACTCATCGGTCGTTCGGCGCAAGGTTTGGATTGCCGACAGACCTTCTAGATAGGTGTTATCAATATCGCGCTTAGATAGGAAGTAGTCGCGTAGCGGACTCGTGAGTAGCTCCCCTTGCCTAAGGCCGACTAAGTGCTCCAGCATTACAGGTAGCGGTTCAGTGCTAGATTGACGGGCTAGCCACAGAAGCCAGTCGCCCAGAATCACGAGTCGCTTGTCATCACTGTTATGTAGGCTTTTCATCCAATCAGCTTCACGATAATTATCGATAGCCAGCTGCCAGAGTGTCCTAGGCTCAACCTGCCAGACTGGATGTTGTAATAGTCTGGCCAAATTGTAGTTTACGGCAGACTTGTCGCCTTCTTTGATAGCGGTAGCTATCTCGGCTAATAAGCATATCTGCTGAATAAGAGGATGATCAAGAACATTGTTCTGTTGCTCGTAGCTTATCGGTACCTTGAGCTCGTTAAGTAGACTGCTTATCTGGCGCAGGCTGCTATGGTTCCTTGCTAGGACGGCAATGGTTTGGGTTTGGTCTTCGGCGCACTGAGCTTGGACGCGTTTGGCTATGGCTGATAGCTGATGTTCGCGGGTTGGATAGATGGCATGCTGGATCTTGCCGCTTTCTGGGCCATTAGCGGCTTTTAAGTTTTTGTTGAGATCAACTTCGCGCTTGACCAGACGATCGTCAGCCTGTTCGATAACAGTAGCAGAGGCATCTAGTATGGCCTGTGTTGAGCGGTAGTTATCCTGGAGCACTATCAACTGTGTCGATGGATAAGTACGCCGAAACGACAGCATGTTATTGATCTCGGCACCGTTAAAGGCAAAGATCGACTGATCATCATCGCCAACAGCCATTAGGTTGGGCTTGCCTTCACTGCTGCTATGAGTGGCCACAAGATGTGCCAATCGTAATTGAGCAGCATTGGTGTCCTGGAATTCATCTATTAATACGTATAAGAAACGCTCCTGGACACTAGCTAGTAACTCGGGGTTTTGCTCGAGTTGAGTCGTGACTTCTATGATCATGTCCGAGTAATCATAGTAGTCATGGCCGTGAAGAGTGGCGCGGTAGGTTGCGTAAACATCAGCCGCAGCTAACCACCAAGCGTTGCGGCGGCGTTCGTCGAACATGCCCTTCTCGCCGTTAACAGTCTGTAGCCATTGACGCTTCCACTTGCCAGTGTTGGTTGTTTTGCCCGTGTCTTGATCGGCTACGATGGCCTGCTGGAGGCTGTTCTTGATTACGGTGCTTAGTGAAGTCAGTGGCGCTACTGCTTCGTCAATCTGCTGGTCTGGCAGGCTGTCTATGGTCACGGCAAGTTGCTCTAGCTTCTTGTAGCTTAGGCTATCGCCTAGAGAGTCAATTAATAAGGGCTCAACGACATCCAGGTAGGCGTCATTAACTTCTATCATGGCTTTGAGTTTGCTGGGCGTTAAACCTGCCTCCTTGGATAGTCTCAAAGCTTGCTGCACGTCACTCAGTGCTGTGTAATTGCCTGCGAACTTCGACGCCAAAGGGTTGTCGAGTGGTAACTTGGCTAGAATGTCCTGAATTATTTCTAACTGGACAGCGTCTGGAGCAATGTTGAGTAAGGCGCCGTTCCAGAAATAATCTGGATAAAGGCTCATTATCTCGGCCGCGAAGCTGTGGAAGGTACGAACCATAACGTTGTGGGCTTCTGGACCGACAAGCGTAGCCAGACGATCGCGCATGTTAGTGGCTGCAAAGTTCGTGAATGTTAGACAGAGGACGGCTGAAGGATCAGCATCGGTTTTGTGTAATATGTTGGCAACTCTAAGGCTAAGCAGCTGGGTTTTGCCCGTGCCTGGTCCTGCCACGACTAGGACCGGGCCGTCGATGGCTTCTACTGCCTTAAGTTGGGCTTTGTTGAGCTGCTTGAAGGCAGCAGCAAACTCCTGATTCATGCTTCTATTGTATAGCTAACAGATGCCAAGCACTAATTATTTGCCAGTGGCTACGGCGCAAACTTCGCAGTCGTCTTCATCAGTGAATTCAGTGAGGAATTGCCTAGTAGCTTTGGGCCAAGGTTCTAGATCGTGAAAGCCTATGAGATCGGCAGCTTCGCGCAGCACCCACCCCATCCAGCCGTATAGCTTCGTTTTGCCCCATTCGACAGCCGCCCAGTGTGGACCAGCTGGAATAACGGCAATTGGGCGCTTGGCTACGTAACTTTTCATGTCTTTGCCGTCTTCACGTCTACGCAAGTTCTTAGCAACGAATTCGCCATCGCGCAGGGCTGTCTGAGCCAAGCCGCTGTAAGGAGTGTTGGCATTATCGCCAACAACAAAGATGTCGTCAGCAGCTTGCAGATAGACATCGACAGCAACCTTGCCACGACCCATCATAACGAAGTTGTTCTCGCTAAAGAACGGATGATTAGTAACGCCAGCCGTCCAGATGACAGTATGGCTCCGGATAGGCTTGCCATTAACGGTTAAGCCGTCGACGCTTTGACCCTGCACGGCGCTGCCAACATAGAGCTTAACGCCTAGCTTCTTAAGACGTCGTTTAACGCGAGATGAAGTTAGCTTGGCCATGCGTGGTAAAAGGCGTGGCGCCGCTTCTATAAGGTCGACATGAACCTTGCGCGAATTAATGCCGTGGTTTTTCATAATGTACTTGAGATAGCTTGGTAGTTCACCGGCTAGCTCAATACCGGTCGGGCCAGCTCCAACAACAACGTAGTGAGGGTCTGGCTGCTTCTCGTCGGTAAGTTGCTCATGCAAATGCGCCTTGAACCGAGCCACTTCGGATTGCGACTTAATGCTGTAGGCATATTCAGACAGGCCAGGAATGCCAAAGTAGTTAGTGACTACCCCAAGCCCGATTATCAGGGTGTCGAACTCATAGATCTTGCCATCTTCAGTAGTTATTGTCTTGGCCTTGCGATCGATTGTCTTGGCGACGCCACGGGCGATAGCAACATGCTTGCCTGCAAATATTTGAGCAATTGGAATACTCGAATTACTTCGTTTGCCGCCAGTAGCGGTGCGATAAAGCGTCGGATAGTAGCGGAAATCCTCAGAGTCACTAAGTATGGTTACTTCAAACCGCGGATCGTCAGCTAATTCAAGGCCTGCCTTAGTTCCGCCAAACCCAGCACCAACAATTAAAACGCGTTTTTTGCTCATAATACGCTTATGATTATACAGAGAAGAGGTCTAGAAGCTAGTCCTTAAGTAAGATGTCGATGTAGGCTTGCCATGTCTTATCTGTTTGGAGCGCTGGAATACCCTGTCTCAGTCTCTGCGCTGTATCAGATGAGTAGAAGCGCTTGATGGCCTTAGTGAGTGATTGAACGTCATCTGGCTCGCATAGTAGCCCGTCCACACCATCATTGACCTGTTTCGATAGAGAGCCAACAGAGGTAGCGATAACTGGTATGCCATGAGCGTGTGCGAGACCTACATTCCAACTAGCGGTGCCACTCCTGTACGGGAGCACTAAGGCGTCTGCGCTGCTCAGAAGGCCTGCTATGGCCTCAGAAGCCACATAGCCCTCGTCAATGGTCACTCTCGAGCCAAGACCAAGTTCTTCAATTATTTCATGGTACTGCTCGGTGCCACCCCAGAACTCGCCAGCGATATGAAGCTTAACGGATGGAACTGCCGCTATTGCTCTCAACAAGACGTCCAAGCCCTTGTACGGCCGTATGAAGCCGAAGAAGACCAACTGGTGAGTCAGGGAGTGCTTCTTATTGACGGTAGGTGGCCCGCCTTGCAATATTAACGGCAAAGCAGCGGTACGAACCTTGGCCTTGCTCAAGTTGCGAGCAATAGCGGCCTGTTCGTCAGTATGCGTGATAATATCATCTACTTTTGCTAGTAAGGAGCGCGTTAGGATACGGTCACCTTTCTTGGGGTGGTGCGCTAGGACATTGTGACAGATTATGGTTACCTTAGGTCGCTGCTTGCCCA
Source organism: Patescibacteria group bacterium (assembly GCA_038064395.1). Lineage (GTDB taxonomy): Bacteria > Patescibacteriota > Saccharimonadia > Saccharimonadales > UBA4665 > JBBTTE01. The sequence continues at coordinate 27,412 of JBBTTE010000008.1, forward strand.
TGGCCTTAAGCATGTTCAGATATACCGGTCCTTGGATGGTTGGCACCCACCAAACGAGGATTACTTGGTCGTAATCTCTCAGCTTGCGACCCCATTTGAGCCAGCCGATGGGGTTTTTCCACGACAGAACTCGCTTGGAATTGGCAAACGGTGTAAGTTCTGGCTTATCCTGGGGAACGAACTGGGCGCCAGGATAGAAGAACGGATATTGTGACTTCCAAGAAACAATAGTAACGTCATGCCCTGCCCGCTCGAGCCTGTTAGACAGTTCGGTGGTGTGCTGGGCAATGCCTCCCTTGTATGGGTGAGTTGGACCTACAATTGCTATACGCATCAGTGCTTAAGAGTATAGCAAAGGCTTGCTTTTTGTAGGGTATACCCCTTAAGCTTAAGAAGATGGATGAAATAAAAGATCAACTGAAGCAACAGGGCTTCACTGGTGAGATGGATGATTCGCCGACCACCCTTGATACCTATAGCCATGATGCGTCAATGTTCGAATTACGCCCCACTCTAGTCGTTTCGCCCAAAGACAGTAGCGACGTTGAGAAGTTGGTGAAGTACGTAGCTGCTAGCAAAAAGTCACATCCCAAGCTGAGCTTGACGGCTCGTTCGGCAGGCACTGATATGTCTGGTGGCGCAATCAATGATTCTATAATTGTTGATTTTCTGACGCACTTTAATAAGATTACAAAGATTGCTGCCACATATGTGCAAACCCAGCCCGGGGTGTTTTATCGTGACTTTGACGTTGAGACTCGCAAGCAAGGCACGCTAATGCCAACTTATCCTGCGTCGCGTGATTTGGCCAGCCTAGGAGGCATGGTTAATAACAATGCAGGAGGTGAAAAATCGCTTGAGTTTGGCAAGACCGAAGAGTTTGTTAATGAATTGCAGTTTGTCTTTGCTGACGGCGTTGAGCGAACCGTCAAACCACTGAGAAAGGCCGAACTGGATAAGAAGATGAAGCAAAAAGACTTCGAGGGTGAGGTCTACAGCCAGCTCTTCAAGCTGATAGATGGTAATTATGACAAGATTAAAGCCGCCAAACCACATGTTACCAAGAACTCCACTGGTTATAATCTGTGGGATGTCTGGGATCGTGAAACTGGTATCTTCGATCTGACTAAGTTGATTGTTGGCGCCCAAGGTACCCTCGGCTTCGTGACTGACATCAATATCAGAGTCGTTGATGCTAGGACTGACGAAGGGCTGCTTGTGCTCTTCATGAAAGATATTGACGATCTCGGTGAAGTTATTGACGTTGTGCTGAAGTCTAAGCCGTCACGTTTCGAGTCGTTTGATGATCAAACTTTGTGGTTGTCGATACGGTTTATGCCTAGTTTCCTAAAGATTTTGGGCTGGAAACGCTTCCTTCACCTAATATTTAGTCTGATACCGGACGGAATCCAGCTGCTTAGAGGCGTACCTAAACTCATCCTCATGATCTCCTTTAAGGGTAATAACGAAGAAGAAGTCAGGCAAAAAGTTCATGCACTGCACCTTGAGCTCAAGAAGCATCGAGCACGCTACGAAATAAACGGTTTCGAGGAAGCTCCTACAGAAGCCAAGTCAGAGAAGTTCTGGATTATGCGTCGCTACAGTTTCCAGCTACTTAGGAGCAAGGTCAAGGACAAGCACACAGCGCCTTTTATTGATGACTTTGTCGTGCCTCCTAAGTATTTGACTGCTTTATTGCCTCAGCTAAGAGCCATCATTAAGAAGTACAAACTGTTCGCAACTATAGCTGGTCACATGGGCGATGGTAACTTTCACGTTATTCCGCTGATGAAACTAGAAGATCCAGAAGACCGCAAGAAGATATTGCCAGCTATGAAAGCAGTTAATAACCTAGTGCTCAAGTATGGTGGATCACTGTCTGGTGAGCATAACGATGGCTTAGTGCGTGGCCCGTGGCTGAAGATGATGTACGGCGATGAAGTGCTCGACCTTTTCAAGCAGGCCAAAGACATTATGGATCCTCAACACATCTTCAACCCGCACAAGAAGGCCAACGCCGATTGGGAGTACAGTTTCTCCCATATTCGTGAGCATTTCTAAAAAACTAAGATTCACGGCTTGTGCATTGCTAACTATGATTATATAGTATACTGATGACGATCAGAGATTGCTTGCCCACCCAGCTGGTGGCTGAGGAGCTTATACCTGACAAAGTGGTGCTCGACACCCTGAGCTCTAACAAAAAATATGGCATGTCTGACCTATTCTTGTGGTCATACCCTGAGACTCCTCAAGTCACTATACAAGCAGGTGGTCCTCGTACTCAGCCGCTCGAAGCAGTTGAAGAGTATCTTGTAACGAGCCGCGCTCAGCTATATGAGTTTGAAGCTGAAGCTGCCAAAGAGGATGCCTACGGTAATGGTCGTACTGATGAGGTGGCACGGGGACATATGACAGTTCACCTACAGCTCGAGCTACTTAATATGGTTGACGGTTTCTATAAAGGACAATTAGCTAGTGGCAATAGTCCAGATCAAGCGATTGCTTGGCTATTCGATTACGTGGATCAGCAGGATGAAGCTGCAAAGAAGCGCTATGGGGAGTTTATGTTTGAAGCAATTCAGAAAGGCAACATATTGCCTGATGAGCTGCCCGAGACGCCTGCTGACACCATTGCGCAGTTGCTTTTGGCTGACAGTGATCACTGGGTGTTGAGAGGACAGAACTATAACATGAACCAGTGGCGGCGTCGTCTAGATAGGCTTGCTTTTGAGCGCATGTCAGCAATGGCATTAGTTCGAATGGTTGACTCTGCTAATTCTCTCTAAGCTTTGAGTTGCCTGCGAGCGTGGGTACCGAATATGAACAAAGCCAGTATAAGTAGCAGAACGACATACATGGCGCGGTCGAGAATGTTGGCAGCGACAATTGTCGAACTATCGATATGGTGCAGTCTTTGGGTGAATAGCAGGAATGACTCGCGGAAACCGATCGCGCCCGGTGTTATTGACACGAATAGAGCAAAGTTGGCCGCACCTGTGTAGATAATGGCTTGCGACAGACTTATGTTCGGATCAATAGCGCTTAGCTCTGTGTAATAAATAGCAGCTACCAGCACAACTTGTAGCAGCGACGCAGCCGCCAGGAAGTACCAACCAGTCAGGTCAAGCTTGCTCAGACGATTTAATGCCCGAGGGTCTTTGCGCAGCGCCAAAAGAACTATTATTCCCAGCACTACAGGCACGATTAACCACCACTTAAGAATGCCGAAGAATAGGAACATGCCGCTGAAAGCCGCATAGAAAAAGTAATAAACAAAAGTAGCAACTGTGTAGTCCTTAAGATTCAGCTTGTATTTGCTCTTGAGATAAACGGCACGGAAGGCTGGCCCACTCTGTAAAGGCCCAAAGAAGTTAACGACCGAAGAATAGGCCGTAAGCAGCAGACTCTCGGAGTTACCCATCTTGATCTTGCATAACCGAAGCGTACTGGAGTTGATAAGCGCCAAGGCTCCAACGGTGCCGAAATAAAGAAGCAGTATTATAGCAATGACACTCAAGGAAGTGCGCTGAAGTTGCTCGCCGACACTAGGATTATGAATGAAGTAGTATACAAACGCCGCAATCGTGCCAATAACAATGCCGATAGCTGCAATCGGACGCCAGGGTGGTAGCTTCATAATGTACTAATAGTAGCCTAAAACTGTCGCTTGGGCCTACATTAACTTGGTTTCGGGCTATACTAGAATGCAGACTTTAGCTATGAAACAAACTCATAAATCATTCACGCAGCGTTGCATTGATATAACTGGCAGCCAGAAGTTCTTCTGGGGTGTTATCGCCTTGCTGGTGTTACAAGCATCTTGGATTGCTCTCAGCGGACGCTATCCAATGGCGTTTGATGAAGACTTCCACATCGGTATTATCACCCTGTACGCTCATCACTTGAGTCCTGTTTGGTCGTCGCAGCCGGACGGAGCTAATATGTTTGGTGCAATTGCGCGAGATCCATCGTATCTCTACCACTATCTGATGAGCTTCCCTTACCGATTGATAGGAGTGTTTACCGATAATCAAACAATCCAGGTGCTAATCCTTCGGTTTCTAAATATTGGGCTGTTTGCAACTGGCCTTGGTTTGTATCGCCAACTCCTACTCAAGACTGGGGTCGCCAAAAGCCTAGTGCACCTTAGTTTGCTAGTCCTGGTATTGCTGCCCGTTGTTCCCTTGCTGGCGGCGCAGGTCAATTACGATAATCTCTTCCTGCCGCTGACTGCCTTGGCAATGCTACTGACTGTTAGCTTTGACAAAACCCTTAGTAAGGGTCGGTTTGACCTCAAGGTTTTCCTCCAACTACTGATTGTTTGCATGGCAAACAGTCTGGTAAAGTACGCTTTCCTGCCCATATTTGTAGCTACTATCGGCTTCGTGGTTGTTCGTATATGGCTACGCTACCGTTCACTCACCAAGCTGTGGTCGGGCGTAGTGGCAAGTTGGAAGCGACTGGTAGGCTGGTCGAGAGTTGGGCTGGTATTGGGATTCGTTGTTCTCTTCGGCCTGTGCCTGGAGCGCTATGGAGTTAATCTCATTCGCTATCATACGCCAGTTCCCGACTGTTCAAAGGTTCTGACGGTCGAACAGTGTAGTGAGTATGGTCCATGGATTCGTGACTACACGCTCAAAATTAATAAGGTCGAAGCCTCGCATAGTCCGATTACTTTTACTCATGAATGGTTCTACGGGATGTGGCTACGAACGTTCTTCGCTGTCGATGGGCCAGCAACTGGGTTTCAGACGCGAGGACCTCTAGTTGTGCCTGGGCTATCGGCTATTATGTTTGGCGTTGCCAGTGGCGTGGCTTTCTTGCTTGCTCTGCCGCGTCTATTGAAACGTTATGACCGTGTAGTGATCGCCCTATTCTTCACTGTGACGGTGATTTTCATCGGTCTTCTTTGGCTTGATGAGTTTGAAGCATTCGTTAGAACTGGTAAGCCGGTAGCAATAAATGGCCGATACTTGCTGCCTGTAATGCCGTTATTGCTTCTTATGGCCGTTGCTTCGTGGAACGAACTGCTGGGTCGATTACGAATAGTCAAATTAGTCCTGGCTGCTACAGCCATCCTTTGTCTGCTCTGGGGCGGCGGTGCTCTTACCTATATATTGCGCAGCAACGATAGCTGGTACTGGCCGGGCTCTTTCACGCGTCAGGCTAATCATGCTATTCAGAATACGCTCGGACCTATAACGCCAGGCTACGATCAGAATACCCAGTTCTTGCACTAGCTATCGAAGCGTTGACGCTTAGTCTGCTCCAAGTTGTTTTCGATTAGAACGCGGTTAATACGAATCAGGTCGGCGATAATGTTGAGTACCAGACATAAGAAAGCGGCTATCATCAATAGTGACCCAACTAGCAGTGACTGAACGTGGCCGCTGGTTGTGCCTTCTCGTACGCTTAGCAGAATAAATCTAGCGAATGGCACCAAGCCTGCCACAAATAGAATTGCCCCCAGCCAGCCGAAGATTATGTACGGCTTGTACATAACGTAAGCTCGAATTATTGTAACTGCCGATTTGCGGACGTGTTCAAAGGTTGAATTAAATAGCCTTGATTCGCGTAGCTTGGGGTTGGTGTCGATTTCGACACTTTCTATGTGTAGACCTTTGTTGCCTGCTTGGATTATCGTTTCGGTACAGTAACTGAATCTAGTAATAGTGTTAAGGCGCATCAGGGATTCACGGCTGTAGGCACGGAATCCGCTAGCAGCGTCAGGCAGACTGGTGCCAGCTGCCTTGTTTACCACGGCACTGCCCAGGCGTTGTAAGAGCTTCTTAGTGGGTGAAAAGTGGCTAATCTTGTGTGTCTGGCGGTCACCGATCACGATGTCAGCTTTGCCGTCAATGATTGGCTGGACTAAGTCGGCAATTCTAGTCTGCGGATACTGATTATCACCATCGGTGTTCACAACTATGTCGGCGCCCAGTTCCAGAGCTCTTTGCACGCCGTCGTGGAAGGATCTGCCTAGGCCTTGGTTGCGTGCGTGGCGTACGAAGTGCTTAACGCCGTGACTGCGCGCCACATCAATCGTCCTGTCGGTAGATCCGTCGTCAACTACTAGCACGATGATCTCGTCAACGCCGTCTATCTTGTCTGGTATGCTCTCGAGCACCAGAGGCAGCGTTGCTTCTTCATTCAGACAGGGTATTTGAACTACAACCTTCATGACCTACAAGTATAGCTTACAGAGGTGATAATGAACAGAGCGTGCTCAAAAAAAGATTCGCATCATAGCCCCAAAATCGGTATAATAGAGCCTAATTTGATGCCACAAAAATCTCGCCGCACCCCTGTTAATGCCAGAGCCGCAAAAGCGCAGCCCGTTCAAGATATGGTCACGGCTAAGCAGCAGGCGTCTCAATTCCCCAGTGTTGGCATGACTTTGCCTAGCTATCAATATGATCCACGAGACAGGCACAAGAGAGCCAAAAGCGGATCTGTTCTTCTCAAGAAAAGTCGCTGGCGCAAGTTCAAGGAAGGCATAACTCTGAAGCGTAGCGTTATTGCCATGGCAATCCTATTGGTGTTGATCGGTGGTTGGCTAGGTGGTAAATTCATCTACAACACACACAAGATATTTGGCGGGAATATATTTAGCGTACTTAGGAGTACGAAGCTTCGTGGTGAAAACGAAGGAAGGGTCAATATTCTATTAGCTGGTAACTCGGCTGATGACCCAGGACACAATGGCGCTAATCTGACGGACTCCATCATGGTAATGAGTATTGATACTAAGCAGAACAAGGCTTTCTTGCTTAGTGTGCCCCGAGATCTCTGGGTGCACATACCTGGTGACGGACACTCCAAGATAAACGAGGCCTACGTTACGGGTGAAGACACTAACTTCGATGAGGATGGTTACCCTAAGGGTGGAATGGGTCAGCTTGAGCAAATAGTCAGCCAAAGCCTGGGTATCCCGATACACTATTACGCTCTGATTGATTACAACGCCCTGCGCCAGTCAGTTGATGCTGTTGGCGGTGTTGATATTACGGTTAAGAGTAGCGACCCACGCGGACTGTATGACCCTAATATTGACTGGGAGACTAGAGGCCCGCTAGTTAAGTTATCCAATGGCCCGCATCACCTTAATGGACGACAAGCGCTTGATCTGGCAAGGGCACGGGGCGACTCCTATAATTCCTACGGATTTGCGGCTAGCGACTTCGATAGAACCGAACACCAGCGCCAACTACTGGTTGCACTTAAGACCAAGGCCGTCTCGGCTGGTGTTATAGCTAACCCCGCTAAGCTTAGTAGTCTGTCCGACTCAATCGGTAATAACGTAAAGACTGACTTCAAGCTTAGTGAAGTGCATCGTCTCTATGACATAACCAAGCTTATCGACAGCAATAGTATACAATCGCTTAGTCTCAATAAAGCTGGAGGCAAAAACCTGCTTGCTAGCTACTCTTCTCCGGGTGGCCAGTCAGCGCTGATACCAGCAGCCGGCCTAGATGACTTTAGCGCCATAAAGGCCTTTGTACGTAAGCAAATGACTGCAAGCAAGGTTGTTCAAGAAGACGCCAAGGTGGTAGTTCTGAACGGTACTACGATTAACGGATTAGCCGTCAAGATAGGGACCAACCTAACTAACAAAGAGTTTAATGTCGATTCTATCGGTGATTCGCTTAACTCAGCACAGGCTACGACAGCCATCATTGATAATGCAGCTGGTAAAAAGCCCGCCACCAAAGCCGCCTTGGCCAAACTCTTCGGTAGCCACCTCACTACTCAGAACCCCTACGTCAATAAGTACGACGCTGATTTCATAATAATTTTGGGTTCTGACCAAAGCAAAGCCTTGGCCGCTGACTCTACCCCTGTGCAGCAATAGATATAATCGTAATCCAATGGTATTATAGCCATAGTATGAGTGATCAAGTAAGCCTTAATTATCTGCACGCATTTTTGCAGCAGCACCCTGTCAAACGTTACAAAAAGGGTGAAATAATCCTGTTCCAGGGCGAGGCACCACGGAGCGCCTATGCAATCAAAAGTGGGGTTGTGAAGGCTTATAACCTCAGCGTCGGTGGTGACGAGAAGCCAATAGCTTTCTACGGTCAAGACCATGTTTTCCCCGCTTCCTGGGTCTACGGCAAAGTTGCTAGTGCCATCTATTATTACGAGGCTTACACATCTGAAGTTGAGGTCTATGTAATCAACCGTCAAGAATTCCTTGACTTCATGATCAAGCGACCGCACTTGCTCTACCAAGAGCTTGAAAGAATGCTTTCAGATCAACTCGGCGGTTCGATTAGGCTCAATGCCCTGCAGCACTCTAGGGCTAGCGATAAGCTGGTATATACACTGCATTATCTAGCGATGACCCACGGCAAGCCTTTAGCCAACAACAAGGTTGAAATAACGCTCGACCTGACCCATCAAGATTTCGCTAATCTGACAGGCCTAACGCGCGAAACGGCCGCCACAGAACTCAACAAGCTTAAGAAGCAAAAAGTTATCGAGTACGCCAAGAATGTTCCATACACTCTAGACCTAACTAGGCTAATGAAGCTACTGAATGATCAGTTTATAGCTGATCTTGGTGTTACTGCGCTTTAGCTTTTGAAGCTTTTGGTGCAGCCTTGGTGCTTTTAGTGTCGGCCTCAAGACTTTCGTTGACCACCATTGCTAGATTGTGTGGCGCTGTCCAAGACTTGATTATGCAGCGGTGCGCACCTAGCTTATAGGCTTCTGCTACCTCTGGCGAGTTCTCCATATTGGTGAATATGAGTATCTTAACATCATTATGCTTGCGACTCGGTGTGTTCCATTGTTGCAAGAACTCTAGACCGCCCATTACGGGCATCAACAGATCGAGCAGGATTAGATCGGGCTTAAAGGAGCTAAGCTTATCAAGTGCCTCTTGGCCGTCGAAAGCCTCAATAACCTCATGGCCGGCGTGCTTGAGGATGATTCGGTATGCTTTGTTAAGATCGTGATCGTCTTCGACGACTAGTATTTTGGACACAGGAACACTCCATTTACGTGACTTACTACTATTTATAGCATAGTTCTATTAAGCTAATGTGTAATTTCTAACTTGTTTTGGCGGCGTCCGCCAGTTTCTTAGGCAGACGTTTACCTCGCGGCAAGCTGAAGAAGAACGTTGTGCCTTTGCCCTGGTCGCTGACGAACCATATTTTGCCGCCTAGGGCGTCGAGCAGGCCTTTTACTAAGTACAGTCCTAGTCCTGTACCGGTGGTCTCGCGCTTGACCACATTATGAGCACGGAAGAACTTACTGAAGACCTGGTCTTGTGAGTATTTGGGGATTCCCCAGCCGCTATCGCTGACCTCTACTACAATTTCGGCTTGCTTAGGCTTGATAGTCACGCTCACTTTGCCAGAGTCCGGTGTGTACTTAATCGCATTGGCTACTAAGTTGGTCATTACTTCTTTGACAACTAGCGTGTCGGTCTTGATTCTGGTGCTGCCCTTGCCGCTCACATTCAGTGAAAGAGCTATCGACTTGGTGTCTGCCATTAGGGATAGTTCCTGAATGACCTCTTTGGCGATCTTATCTAGCTGTAATAGCTTGGGCGTCACGGCTATTGTGCCGCTCTCGATACGCGTAATATTGAGCAGATTACTAATTAATTCGTTCATTCGATCTGTGGCACGGATGATCGTATTAAGCGATTTCTTCTGCGACTTGTTAAGTTCACCCATGTAGCCGTCGAATAGCATGTGAGTGTAGGTCTTAATAGCCGATAGTGGCGTTCTAAGCTGGTGAGAGGCCAAGGATATGAACTCGCTTTTCATTCTGTCGACTTCTTGCTCGAAGGTAATGTCGCGGAATACTTCGATAGCACCTAGCGGCTTGCCGTTGAGCAAAATCGGTGATGCGTTAATGGCAAGCGCAATCTTGTGGCCGTTCTTCTTACGATAATAGGTCTTCTCGGCGATCGGCTTGCCAGTTAAGAAGGCTTTGATAATTGGGCGATCAATCAGGTTTATTGGTTCATCGTCTAAGCTTACAGCCATGATTTTCTTAGGGAACCAGGTGCCGATTAACTCGTCTTCACTGTAACCAAGCAATTGCTGAGCGGTCGGGTTAACCCTGGTAATTCTGCCGAATTCGTCAGTTGTAATTGCTCCGTCACCGATGCTTGTGAATAAGGCCTCAGCCACAGCTCGCTGCTCTTGTGCGGCTTGCTTGGGCTTGGGTTTGGCAGATTTATCGTTTGGGGTCATGTGAGGCATTTCCAGGATATTTGATTAAGTTTTACTTTGGTTTGATAACTTACGAAGTTCCGCAGTGTATTGCTCTACCATTTTGCTGTCTTCGGTGAGATAACAGACTGCTGATCGTATCCAGTCGATTAGTTGGACTAGATCGTTTTGCGACAAGTCTTTGGGCGATTTGTGTAGATGGTTCTCAATTTGTCCAGCAATGAATCTATTAGCCGATGATCCTAAGTAATGGCGTGAAACACTGACCACCTGTTCGTAGAACGAAGCATTTGATTTTGCGTCAATTGTATTTATCGTCATCCGCACCTCTTCCGCTGTTTATATTATTAAACCATAGTCGACAGTGATCACTCGTAAGATTTTCGACATGTATCATCATGACTCAAAGGTAACTTTATTAAGCTTGTGCTAATCAGTCGACTCGGTGATAATGTCGCTATATGAAGTCGCCTAGCAGCACGGGTCTTAAGATCAACAAGAAGCAGTTGTTGCTAGCTCTTTTGCTAGTTATAGGTCTGTACGTTATTGTTCCGCAGTTTGGCGAGTTTAAGTCGAGCTGGCACTTGTTGTCGAAGCCGCAGCCAGTCTGGGTTTTGCTGGCGGTTTTGCTAACGATGCTTACATATTTTGCAGGAGCTATGACCTACGTCCTTCTAGCATTTAAGCGGTTGCGTTATGTTCAGGTCGTATTGGTTCAGCTGGCTGCAATGTTCGTCAATCGTCTATTGCCAAGTGGTATTGGCGCCCTGGGTGCTAATTATCTGTATCTACGCCATGCCAAGCATACTTCAACCCAGGCAGGCAGCATGGTGGCGATAAATAATTTGCTAGGTGTTCTTGGGCATGGTCTGTTGGTTGCTCTGACGCTATTGTTATATTCGGGTGTAACTTCACTTGCAATCAGTAACAATGACTTTGTTGGCAGCGTAGCAAAGGTCTTGATTGTCGTGGGGGTGCTAGCCGTTATCATGTTGGTGATATTTGGCAGGAAGAAATTTGTGAGTACCTTAGCCGACTTGCGTAAGCAGCTTTTGACTTATCGACGTCGCCCTTGGCGTTTGCCAGCTGCGCTGCTGTCCTCGGTAGTACTTACGCTGTTTAATGTCTTATGCCTGGTTAGTTGTGCGCTTGCTCTAGGGGTACACTTACCGTTCGCAGTGATACTTTTGATATTTAGCTTTGGTGTTGGGGCCGGCGCGGTAACGCCAACGCCTGGCGGTTTGGGAGGCTTTGAGGCTGGCTTGGCGGCTGGCTTCGTAGCTTATCATGTAGCTAGCCCGACGGCTCTGGCCGTAGCATTATTGTATCGTTTGATTAGCTACTGGATGCCGCTTGTAATCGGCGCGCTGGCATTTATAGTCTGTCAGCAAAAGCAGCTTTTTTTGACCAAGTAACTAACAGGGATGCTATCTCTGTAACAGTTTGCTATAATTGGGTCAAGTAATGAGCAGAAAACCCTTGTCATCACTAACTGTCGTAGTGCCTGTTTATAACGAACAGGCTGGTTTGGCTAGCTTTCATGAATCACTGATTAGGCGGATAGATTCACTAGGCTACTTCAAGTTTGATGTTATCTATTGCAATGATGGCAGTACTGACGGCAGCTTAGAGAGGCTCAAATCTTTGACAGAACACGATAAGCGCGTGCAAATATTGTCGTTAACTCGCAACTTCGGCAAAGAAGTGGCTACGACGGCTGGGATAAACCTTGCAAAGGGTGACGGCATCATAACAATTGACGCCGATGGTCAGCATCCAGTTGAGCTGATCCCCGAACTTATCAATGAATGGCACTCAGGGGCAAAAGTGGTGATCGGTCTACGCACTGATAACAGTACAGCGTCGTTGATTAAGCGTTCTGGATCGACTATGTTCTATCGACTATTCAATCGGCTTACGGGTCTACCAATTGTGGCCGGCGGTACTGACTTCCGATTAATCGACAAGGTAGTGCAGGCTGATTTTGCTCGCCTTACAGAGCGTAATCGAATTACGCGCGGTCTAATCGACTGGCTAGGCTACCAGCGAGTCTATGTACCCTTCAGCGCTAAGCCTCGATTGCACGATGATTCCGGGTATTCAATTAAGAAGCTCTTCAAGCTAGCCATCGATAGCGTTATATCTATGAGCAGTTCCCCGCTATATGTAACTGCCTATATTGGGGCTATTGTATTGCCGCTGTCTCTACTTCTGGGACTTGTCATGGCCATCAATGGGTTATTCGGTGATCCTCTCGGCTGGCATGCTACGGGCGGGGCGTATATTATCGTACTGATGTTGTCTCTAATCGGTGTTGTACTGATGTCACAAGGCATAATTGGGCTCTACCTGTCACATATTCATAGCGAATCGCTTAACCGACCACTTTATGTAATTGATACCGAGGCATCGGTCATCAAGTGACCATGATGAGGCTACCTTGGCTGGCGTCTAAGCACGTGCAGCGGTATATAATTATTGGTCTCTTGGTCTATGGCTTTGAGCTGCTAGTCATTATATTGGCTCAGCAAGCTGGAGCTGGTAACTTGTTGGCCGTTGGTCTCAGCTTCTGGCTCGGCCTGCTCTTATCGTTTGGCCTCCAGAAGATCATTACCTTTGGCGACAAGCGCCTCCATCACAAGATCTTAATTACGCAATTCATTGCTGTTTGCCTGTTGGTGCTGTTTAACTTTGGCTTTACACTTCTGTTGACAGCCGCACTTGATGGCCGTCTTTCGGCAGTGTTATGTAGAACACTTGCGCTGGGGATTACTACCATCTGGAACTTTTACATCTACAAAACCTATATATTCAAGACTAGTCCATCAAGACCAAGCAAGAAACGTGCCAAATCCACCAAGTCTAAAAGCCTGAGCGCACGAATCAAAAAATGGCATAGCCGACATTATCGTGCCTTGCTCAAGCGACCCATAATGAAGCGGCTAAACCGTCTAGGCAAAAAGCCTAAGTTCGCTAAGAGATATTTGCTGGCATGTCTGCTGATATTATTCGTGACTTCAATATTCTGGTCGATCATGGGTGCACAGGTCCACCAAGCTAACGCTGACCAGCTTGTAAATGCGTACTTAATGCAGGATTGGTCAACATTCCGTGGTGCTGCTCTGCCAGACCAGCATAGCTTTTTTGTTAAGTGGCCGTTGTTTTTGCTTGTCAAACTGTTCGGCTTTAGTACGGCTAGCTTCATAGCTATGACGGTTCTGACTGTTCTAGTAACTATCGCTGGACTTGTCTATATATTATCCAGGATTGAGCGTCGGCCAGTAGTGCTCGGTACGATTTGTCTTGGACTTAGTTCGGTGCTGTTATTAGTCCCGACACAGCCTTACGCAGGTGGACTGTTGCCTGTTAATATGGCAATGCTAACGACTCGCAATCTAGAGTATCTGCTGTACATCGCTGCGCTCTATTGTTTGATTAAGGCGCCGAAACTGGTTAGCAAGTATTCTTTGGTTGCCGTGCTGCTATTCAGCGTTCTGATAGCTAGTGATAAGTTATTCATGTCACTAAGTCTGTTAGGTGCAGGGCTAGCAATTATTTGCTACATCCTTAGACAGCGCTGGACGCTAGTCAGTCTTTCGAGTCGGTGGTTGCTCGTTGGTGCATCGGGCGTGCTCGGCGCAAGCGCAATAGTTAGTCTGATTAACCACTCTAATTTAACTAACATAGTCTCGCTGAGCTCTATAGGCCCTTATGGGTTGACCCATGGCCTAGGCAACGTATTGCTCGCCTGTGCTTACGCAGTCGGCGGTATACTGACTAACTTCGGAGCCAATCCAGCTTACGACGCACTGAGCTTACAGGCGATTCCGAGCCAACTAATCGACAATATGTTGAGTGTCGGTGGCTTGGCCTATATTGTGAATTTTGGTGTTATGTTGATCGGGCTGTGCGCTGGTTATATGATGCTGTTACGCAGCCTTGGCTTGATCAAGCAGCCTAAGTTCGCATTCAGCCTTAAGAACAAACTAGCAGTAATGATGATCTGGAGCGTAGTCGCTGTGACAATTCTATTTGTGGCCACTCACCACTACTATGTTGTCGATGCTAGATACCTGACCTTGAGTTTGTTTGCGCTATTTGTTGTACTGTCGGTTTGGAGTAGTGAAAAGCGACTTAGGCCTGAATTATGGCTAACAGCTGCCCCGATACTAGTTGTCAGTATTGCTTGCGGTATGTTGGCCTCAATCAGTGCGTCTCACAATCAAACACAAGTCTCAGATCCGCTAGTTAGGCGAAACCAAATAATAGTCCAGACGCTAGCCAGCCATAAGGTAGACGCGCTTGTTGGAGACTATTGGAGGATTCTGCCAGTCAAGGCGCTGAACAATAAGCAAACGGTATCGCCTCTAGCTGGTTGCACCGACGAGAGACAAATACTAACTAGTGACAGGTGGCAACCCGACTTGCGTCGCCACAGCTTTGCCTACCTGTTGACTTTAGAAGGCAGCCTAACTGACTATCCTAACTGCAGCCTAGCTCAAATCGAGAAGATTTACGGCGTGCCGAACAGTAGTGCATTGATTGATGGCACCCTCGACCACCCTAAGGAGAAACTGCTGTTCTACGACCGAGGGATCAGTATTAGCCGCAAGACTACTGCAAGTGAACCGAAGACATCAACTGTGTTGCCGATAGATCTAGCTGGCCTCACTAATGCTGATTGTTCGGCACCGACGATTATGAATGTAGTGGCTCACCAAGATGACGATTTATTATTCATGAACCCAGACTTGTTCAAGGATATTAAGGCTGGACGTTGCGTCAGAAGTGTTTACCTAACGGCTGGTGACGCTGGTGAGTATGCTCCCTACTGGTTGTCTCGCGAAAAGGGCTCTGAAGCTGCATACTCCTTGATGTCAGGAACCAAATCTATTTGGATTCAGAAGATTGTAAAGTTGCCAGGAGGACAGTTTGTCACGATAGATAGTCCCAAGGGCAACAATAGTATAAGCCTGATTTTTATGCACTTGCCTGATGGTAATTTGCGAGGCGAAGGATTTGGCACATCACATCACGAAAGTCTTGATGCTCTAGAGGCAGGCCGTATAGCTAGCGTCGACAGTGTCGACAATCAATCGAGCTATACGCAAGACCAGCTAACTCAAGCGTTGGTCGACTTATTGCGCGCATATCAGCCAGTAGAATTAAGAACACAGAGCACCTTAGACGGCTCTCGATATAACGATCATAGCGATCATATGGCAACTGGTAGAATTGCCGCCAAAGCTTTAAGTCAGTATGAGGCACAGCTGCCAGGCGAACATTTGGTTGCACCCTTAAAGTACTATGTTGGCTATCCTGTTCGTCAGTCGCCCGCCAACATTACTCAGCGTGAGTTTCGTAACAAGGAGGCAATATTCATGGCTTACGCAGCGTTTGACAGTAGCGTCTGTCACTCGGTTGGTCAATGTCGACAAACCTCAACTTACGGCTCATATCTAAGGCGGCAATACACCAGCCCCAACTAGTTACATTTGAATACGATTGAAACGGTTAACGGCAAATATTACCGTGGCTACGCAAGTTAGAGCGATTACTACAAGATCTTGTGCAATACCGAAGTGCGTCTGGTTAATCAGGAAGAAACGCAGTGCATCAACCATGTAACTTATGGGGTTGAGCGTGCTAATAATACGCAGTACTTCAGGTACGTTGGTCAAGGGATATAAGGCGCTAGACAGGAAGAAAAGTGGCATAACGATCAGATTGTTTATGCCTTGAAAGCCTTGAAAGTCATCAACACTTGAAGCAATGGCGGCACCGAAGCAAGCCAAAGCCACACTCATGACGGCCAGAATCAGTAGTGCCGGCAGAACCATTATCCAATCGTAAGGCCTGAAGCCAAGAAATAGTGACAAGAGGAATACCAAACTTCCCTGCATGATAGATATCGTTGCGCCGCCCATAGCGCTGCCTAGCAGGATCTTGGTTCTTGATACGGGTGCGACCAGAAGCTCTGACAAGAAGCCAAAACGCTTGTCCATTAAGATAATAACGCCCCAGAATACACCTGAGAGCAAGACAGTCTGGGCAATAATGCCGGGCACCAAGAATTCTAAGTAGTTGCCCTGTCCTGCCTGTTTGTAGATCGCACCAATTCCATAACCGAGCGCCAACATGAGTAAGATCGGTTGCCCCAGAGTTCCAAGAATGCGTGAGCCGCTACGGAAGTAGCGCCTTATTTGTCTTAGCCACAAAGCATATAGTATGTCCATGTTATTCCTTACCGTAGAGTCTTGTTACGCAGGGCTGTCTTGAAGTTAAGCCCGTTATTATTGCCAGAATCAGAATCATCTCTCGTCATTGAGCCAGTTAGCTTAAGGTATGCATCCTCTAGGGTCTTGGTCTTGGTCTGCTTGCAGAGCTCTGAAGTAGTGCCGCTGGCTACGATTTTGCCGTGGTCAATGATAGCGATTCTTTCTGCTACGGCTTCAGCTTCATCTAGGTAGTGTGTAGTGAAGAAGATTGTCATTCCCTTCTCGTCGCTTAGGCGCTTGACGTAGTTCCACATTAGATTGCGAGTCTGAGTGTCTAGGCCAAGAGTCGGTTCGTCCAAGAACAGGATACGTGGCTCATGCAGCAGCCCGCGGGCTATCTCTAATCGACGACGCATGCCTCCCGAAAAGGTCTTAATCATGGAGTCCTTGCGATTCCAAAGTTCAACTAGTTCAAGTAGCTCTTCTATGCGCATGTAACGTTCGCTCTTAGGAATGCCATAAAGCGTAGCGTGTAGCTCCATGTTCTCATAAGCTGACAGCTCTTCGTCAAGACTAGGATCCTGGAAGACGATACCAAACGCCTTGCGTGCCGAGTCTCGCTCGCGAGTAACGTCATGGCCAGCAAGGTGCAGACTACCACTAGTCGGGCGCAGCATAGTAGTTAACATTTTAATGGTAGTGCTCTTGCCTGCTCCATTGGGCCCTAAGAATGCAAAAATTTCGCCTTTTTTGATATCAAAAGAGATGCCGTCGACGGCAGTTATGTCACCGAAACGCTTGGTGACGTTCTTAACTGAAATAATGTCCTGAGCCATGTCTTACCTCTTATTGTAACAGGCGTAACTATATTTTGTATACCATCATTGCTTGATGACGACTGCCCAGTCTTCTTCTCCGTGCCCTGCAGCTTGAGCCTTGTTATAGGCGGCTATAACGTCATCGAGTATTGGTAGTTGAGTCGAATCCGTTAACTGTTTGGCGTACTTCAGATCCTTTAGTATCCAATCAACAGAAAATGTTAGAGGTATGTCAGCTTGTTGGTAGGCTGCCCAAGCGATATTGGTAATAACTCCGCCTGGTCGGTCGCATAGGGCTGGCCCAACCTTGCTGAGGTCTAGGCCTTGAGACTTTGCCATGAGCATAGCTTCTCCAAAGGCATTAAGATGAGAAGCTTGTAGGCTGTTGAGTATAAGCTTGTATTTCATGCCAGAACTAGCTGGGCCAAAGTAAACGACTTTGCTGCTGATTGCTTCCAAGTCAGGCTTAATAGCTTCCAGCTTGGATTGGTCACCGCCAACCAGAAGAGTAAGCGATCCGCCTTCAGCTGCCACGCGACCTCCAGTTAGGGGCATATCCAAGAAATCATAGCCTTTCGAATGGCACATTTCAGATAACTGTTCAGTCCATTGCGCCGAGAACGTACCGCTGGCTATCAATACGTTGCGGTTATCAGCTCCAGCTAATATGCCATCTGGCCCCTGCCACACTGCTTGCGAGGAGGAGTCATCGGCAGTAACTTCGAAGACAATATCGGCTTGCTCGGCAGCTTCCTTAGGGCTGCTCACAAGCGTTGCACCAGACTTCTGAAGTTCTGTGGTCTTGTCAGGAGAACGGTTCCAGATAGCTACTGAATAGCCTGCCTTAAGGTAGTTGGCTGCAATACCACTACCCATGATGCCTGTACCAATAACAGCAATTCTTTTCATGCTCACAGTATATAGCATCTGTAGAGCTTGACCGACGAGCAATAACCGAATTATAGATGGGTTATAATATACCTAAGATGTCTAAAATAGTTCTGGCGACGCGTATGGCGAGTATGGGCGAGAGTGCGACTTTGGCGCTTAATGCTAGAGCAAAACAAATGGCCGCTGATGGCAAAACTATCTATAACCTTACAGCTGGTGAGCTGGCCTCGGACACCCCTGACTATATTCAGCAAGCAGTCGCCAAGACCCTAAATCAGAATAAGTACACACCTGTAGCTGGCCTACCTAAGTTACGACAACAGATTGCAGACGATGCCGCTCGGAACTACGGCCTAGACTGGATTAAGCCTGCGAATGTTGTCGTAACGGCTGGCGCCAAACCTGCCTTGCACGCTAGTTTACAGGCGATCATTAATGAAGGCGACGAGGTTATTGTGCCTACGCCATCATGGGTAAGTTATAACAATCTTATTGAACTGGCTGGCGGTGTGGTTGTCGAAGTGCCTTTGACTGATCAGTTCGATCTCGACCCTGAGGCAATTAAGTCCAAAATGACAGAGAAGACAAAAGCGATCATTATTAATTCGCCTCATAACCCTACGGGTGCGGTGTTTTCTAAGGCCACACTAGACGAGTTGGCCGAGGTATTAAAGGGTACAGACGTCACAGTAATTTCGGACGATATGTATGCCAAGCTGGTCTACGAAGATGGATTCACGCTTGTGCCAACTTGTGGATTCGAAAACATAATTATTATCAATGGCTTCTCGAAAAGCCAGGCGCTGACTGGTTGGCGGATTGGTTACGTGATTGCAGACAAAACCATAGCTGATGCCATAACTAATCTGCTCAGTCATATAACTGGCAATGCTGCTGTGCCGAGTCAGCATGCTGCAATTGCTGCCATGGAACTTCACGATACGCCACCCCGATCAACTCTTGATGCATTGAAACACCAAAGGCTTATAGTTGATAATGCCTTGCGCAATATCAAAGGGCTAGAGCATCATCTGCCTGGCGGTGCGTTTTATGTTTTCGTAGATTTGCGTGACGTAACCGATAACAGTGCTAAGTGGTGCGAACAGCTGTTGGTCGAAACTGGTGTGGCTCTAGTGCCCGGCGAGGCTTTCAGCGCCCCCGGCTTTGCTCGCCTATCATTTGTGACCGATGAAGCAACACTTAAGACCGCCCTAGATAAGATTGCTCAGTTTGTTGCTGCAGGAGCTAAGACTTGAGAGCCATTCCGGCCACTATGGCCACTCAGCACCCAGATAATGCAGCTGCGCCTTACTGGGATAGCCTGAGTCGACCGTTCATCAGTGCCTACCAAGAGATGAATGAATCTGTGGCCTGCTTCAAGGATCTTGGGGTTAGCGAGTTCATGTGGGACTGGGAGGGTAAGCACGCCGATGCGGCAGTTATCGACCGCTTGTTCAGTGAGTATTATGACTATTTCACCAAGACCCAACTCGGTCGTGATAAGTTCTTGACGTTCCGTCTGCCAAATATTTGGGAAGAAAAGGGTTACAGTTTGCTGCAGGCCATGACAGTTATTCTTACTAGCGAGGACTTTGCTCGAGATCTTAAGTATCAGAATCGGCCTCTCTTCGAAGTCATCCTGCCGATGACTGAACGAGCCGATCAGCTGATGCATATGCACGAACTGTTCGAGAAGCTGGCTCGCTTCAAGTCGACTCAGTTTACGCCCGATCAGGCTGCTAACACTGACTATCTGGAATTGATTCCTCTGGTCGAAAGTGTGGAAAGTCAGCAAGCCGTGGCTAGTCTTCTGACTGAGTACGTCAAGCTCTATAAGCAGCACTTTGGACGCACGCCCAGTTATATAAGGCCGTTCTTGGCTAGGTCTGATCCAGCTCTGGTTTCTGGCTTGCTAGCTACGGTTATCGCTAATAAGTTAGCGTTATCTAGAGTGTATGAGTTTGCCAAAGAGTCAGGCGTCCAGGTCTTTCCTATATCTGGCGTCGGGAGCTTGCCGTTCAGAGGTGGTTTGACACCCGATACAGTAGATAGTTACCTGAAGGAATATCCAGGAATGCGAACCGTCAGCATTCAGTCCTCGTTCCGTTATGATCACCCGATAGAAGAGGTCAAACTTGCTATCAAAAAGCTCGAAGTTGAGTTACCTAAGACCAAGCCTGAACTTATTCCTGCAGTTGATCAAACTCGGCTGGTCGCCATAGGCAAACAATCGACAACCTTTTATCAAAAGTCCTTGTCTAAGATTGCCGTAGACCTTAAGCCGATTTTTGCCGCCATACCTAAGCGCCGTGATCGACGCCAACACATCGGCCTATTGGCATATGGGCGCTCCATGGATGGTCAGGCTTTGCCTCGAGCTATAACTTTTACCGCTGGGTTATATTCTGTCGGTGTACCACCTGAATTGATTGGATTGGGACGAAGTCTGGAATCATTCAGCGACTTCGAGCTGAAGCTTGTTAAGAAATATTATCGCAATCTGATGACCGATGCTGAGAAGTCAGGCCGGTATCTTAATAAGGCTAATCTCAGTAGTCTGGCCAAAGCAAACAAAGCCTGGAAGTTGATCGAAGATGACGTAAGGCTTGCCGAGAAGTTGTTGGGGCTAACATTTGGGCCACAAACCGCCGCCGAAAAGTCTCACGAGAGACTCAGTTCAGCGGCACTAGACGCTGTAGCTAAGCCAGATGACCTAAGAGACTTAATTGAAGAAATGGCAGAACTGCGTAAGAGCCTAGGCTAGGCGTTGTAGCTGCTAGAACTGGCGCTGCCACCATGCCCTGTCCAATTGGTGTGGAAGAATTCGCCTTCAGGCTTATCGGTTCGTTCGTAGGTGTGAGCACCGAAGTAATCGCGCTGTGCTTGTAGTAAGTTGGCTGGCAAGTTCTCGGTTCGGTATGCATCGTAAAACGCCAATGCGGCACTCATAGCCGGCACAGGCACGCCCGCTTGAACAGCCGAGGCTATAGTGTCACGCCAAGCTGCTTGATTAGTCTGAACTGCGTCCGAGAAGAAGTTATCCATCAGTAGATTATCAAGGTCAGGATTATTGGTGTAGGCGTTCTTAATATCTCCTAAGAAGCGACTCCTAATTATGCAGCCTCCACGCCACATTAATGCGATACCGCCGTAGTTGAGATTCCAGCCATATTTATTAGCTGCGGCTTTCATCAGCATGTATCCCTGAGCGTAGCTAATAATCTTCGATGCGTACAGAGCCTGCCTAATACTGTCGGTTGAGAGGTCTTTGTTGCCCGAGCTCTCAGAGCCTTTTAGCCTCTTAGAGGCTTCAACGCGCTCCTTCTTAAGTGCAGAAATGCAGCGAGCATATACCGCCTCACTTATTAAGCTAACTGGTTGGCCCAGTTCGGCTGAGCTAATGACCGTCCATTTGCCGGTGCCTTTTTGACCTGCCTTATCAAGGATTTTATCGACAAGTGGTTGCCCGTCTTCGTCCTTAAAGGCTAGGATTTCTGATGTGATCTCAATCAAGAAGCTATCGAGTTCGCTCTTGTTCCATTCCGTAAATATTGATGACATTTCGTCCGCACTTAGACCGAGATGGTCTCGCATTAACTGGTAGGCCTCGCCAATCAGTTGCATGTCGCCATATTCGATGCCATTGTGTACCATCTTGACGTAGTGCCCGGCGCCACCTTCGCCAACCCACTCGCAGCATGGTGAACCGTCATCGACTTTGGCGGCTATTGATTGGAAAATTTCTTTCACATGAGGCCATGCAGCTGGCGAGCCACCCGGCATGATCGACGGCCCATTGCGCGCTCCTTCTTCGCCACCAGATACGCCCGTGCCAACATACAGTAAATCCTTAGACTCAACATATTCCATACGCCTCTGTGTGTCGGTGAAGAGCGAGTTGCCGCCATCGATTATAATATCGCCCGCTTCAAGATGAGCTAGAAGTTGCTCAATCGTCTGATCGACGGCTTCGCCGGCTTTGACCATAAGCATGACGCGACGAGGCGTCTTAAGATTGGCCACAACTTCTTCTATTGAATGGGCACCGATGACGTTTGAATCCTTAGCCTCATTACTCAGAAACTCATCCACCTTAGAAGTAGTACGATTGAAAGCCGCTACCGTAAAACCATGATCATCCATGTTCATAATCAGGTTTTGCCCCATTACGGCCAGGCCAATGACGGCTATGTCTGCTCTTGGCTCTGATTCTTCGGTCATGCTCCCCCTAGCTTGTTATGATTGTTGTGCCATTTCACTTAAGTATAGTATATACAAAGTCACCCGTTAACTTGTGTGATTAAGGCGATATAGTATTAACTATCAGTAATGGGTATAAAATTCAGTCGCAAAAAACTTAAATTGATAGTTGCCATCTTAGTGATCGCGGTTGTAATCGGGCTCGCTGTCTTATACATAATGAGGCTACTCAATCAACCTGCCAACGGAACCGTCATTAGGACTGGCCCAACAGCCTTAACTACGCCCCAGCCAAGTTATAGGACGCTAGATAGTAAATATTTCACTGCACGCTACTCGGGTCGTTTTGGATTGGCCGCATCGGACCCCAAGACATCGGCATCGTTACAGGCATGGACTTTGGTAGCTCACCAAGAGGCTGGCATCGGTGAATCGAGCAAAATTAGCGTGATTGTGGCAAGTTTGCCAATTGGAGGCGTTACGGAAGATGGCACATACAAGCTGTTTGCAGCGTACCCTGAACTATATACTATATCTGAAGCCACTTACGGTGGGGATCAAGTCGTTGTTGCTAAGCGGATCAAGCCCACCTATCAACAAACAGTCCTGTGGTCGCACAATGGATTTTTGCTAACAGTTACCTTATCGGCGGCTTCAGAGACGGACTTAGTGAACGGCGAACTAGACTCACTATTAACATCGCTCAAATGGCGCTAATGAATGCCTGTCATATATAATGGTTAGCATGTTGGGTATATGGCTTCCTATTGGTGCGATTGTTTTTGCGGCCTTTCCTAGTACTCCTAATTATCAATTAAATAGCTATGGCTTTGGTAGCGGTGGAACTGCAAACTCTACGACTAGCAACTACGCACTTGAAGGAATATCAGGTGAAATCAGCGGTTCGCCCAGTTCGACTGCCACCTATTCGGTCAAGCCAGGCTTTATCCAGACTCAGCAGGCTCATGTGCCTAAGGTTTCAGCGTTTGATAACGGCAGCGGCACTTACTACAACAAGCTCCACTTTGTAATCGACCAACAGAGCAATCCAAGTGACGCCCAGTATGCCGTTTCTATTAGTACCGATAACTTTGTTAGCAACGTTAACTACGTCAAGAACGACCTTACGATCGGCGCCTCTTTGGCGTTAACAGATTATCAAACTTACTCAACATGGGGTGGAGCCAGCGGCGCGAATATTATTGGCTTACTTCCAGACACCACCTATTACTTAAGAATTAAGGCCACTCAAGGTAAATACACAGAGTCAGCCTATGGTCCTATCGCCTCTGCAACTACTACCAATCCGCACTTGTCTTTCTCAGTCTCTACTAATAGCGAGAATCTCGGTTCTCTGATAGCTGGATCAGTTGTTAGCTCTCCGTCTACGGTCGATGTGGACTTTGATACTAATGCGGCATCAGGCGGTGACGTTTATATCAACGGTAAGAATACTGGCTTATTTAGCACCCAAGCATCCTATACTATCCCTTCTTCAACGGGTGATTTGAGTGTTTTGGCTAGGGGCTTTGGCGCTCAAGTTACGGCTACCGGAGCCACGACAGGGACATTTACAAAAGTCAGCCCCTACAACGGTACGCTTAATAACGTCGGCATTACAGATACGACAATTAGGCGTATTATCACGTCTGCAGGTCCTATAGTCGGAGGTACGGGGTCAATAAGTATCAAAGCTAAAGCTGCCGCTTCTGACAAGGCGGCCGACGATTACACCGAAACGATTACTTTGTTGGCCTCGGCAAGTTTTTGATGATTTTGCCAAACTTTTGCACAAAACGTAAAAATATCAATAAATTTAGTTGACATTATTAAAACATAACTGGTATTCTTAGCGTAACACCTAAAAACCACTAAAAAAGGTAAAAATAGTGATCACAAAACTAAAAAGAAAATTCACTTCCGTAACAGCATTGGTAGCAGTTGCTGCCTTACTAGCGCCAGCACTTTTGACTGCTCTGGCTCTTAACTCAGCTAGCGCGGCAACTCTCACAACTAGCTACCTAAGGCTTAACCGTTTGCAAGCAGGTTCTACTACTTCTGTACGTCTACAATTTAGGACGGTTGGCGCGGGAGCAACTAGCGTAGCCGTTGATTTTAATGGTACTGACGCCTCCACTTGGACAGGTAGCAGCGGTACAGTAAACGCTACCCAGACAACTAACACGGCAACTTGTGCCTCAGAGACAGGTGATACAGCGCTTCCAGGCACACTATCTGCTTCGGGTTCAGGCTCAACGGTCACTGTTACAGGCGTGACAGCGCTGTCAGCGACTACTACATATTGTGTCGATCTGACTTCTACTACTGCGGTAACCAACGCCACAGCTGGTGAATATCACCCAACTGTCACTGTAGGTAGCGATTCCAGTACCGTAGCTTTGCGAACTATATCTAACGATCAAATTGTGGTTACAGCCTCTGTTCCGCCGACGTTTAACTTCCTTCTTAGCGGCAACACGGACTCGTTTACGACTAACCTTAGTACCTCATCTGTTGTTTCGACCACAGGTAGGACTGTCACGATTACAACTAACGCCGCCTCGGGCTGGATAGCTTGGGTCAAGGGACTTAATGCTTCGAGCGGTGCGGCTACTAAGGGTGCCTTAAGATCTGCGTCAGCCAGTAACTTCACGATCCCTACGACTAACGCTAATGCCCTTGGCAGCGCATCTCACACGCTTTCGAACAATACTCAAGACTATGGTCTGGGCGTCACTATATCTACCGATGCTTCAGGCGGCGGTACGGTGTCTGTAGATGCTGCTTATGATGGTACGGCCTCAAAAGCTGGTGTTCTCGACCCCACTAACTTCCGCGCAATTGCTAGTGCTAACGGCACTACAACCGGTGACGTCATTACGTTAACAGAGCGAGCCACCATTGATGGAGCAGTACCTGCAGCAACTGACTACACTGATACGCTATCAGTTATCGGAGCTGGTAACTTCTAAAGTCAACTGATCTTTAAATTTTTAAGAGGCTGCTCAGGCGGCCTCTTTTAGTCTGCATCAGTAGTTCCGCTGAGCCGTTAAATCCTGTAGAATAAGTGTAAATATGAGGGTTTTGAAGTTTGCTTTATTTTTTTTGGTGGCCTTCTTTGTCCTCTTCCCAACCACCGCTCAAGCCGCCCCAGATGGCGGCAGCACCGGCTCCCTCAACCTAATCACTTCACCGCTGCCGATCAGCCTAAGTGGCCCTCCAGGCAGCACCTTGACCACTGACATTCGTATCAAGAATGGCAGTACCCACGACGAAACCCTCAAAGTAACTCTAATGAAGTTCGCAGCTTACGGCGAAGAAGGTAAACCAGCCATCGCCGAACGCGAACCTGGTGACAACTACTTCGACTGGGTAAGCTTCTCGCCTCAAACCTTCGCTGCTCCACCCAATGAATGGGTGACGGTTAAGATGACAGTCAAACTGCCACCAACTGCTGCCTTCGGCTACTACTACGCAGCGGTCTTCTCTCGCGCTGGAGCCCCTGAGAAGTCCTCAGGACGACAGAACGTCCTAGTAGGCTCTACAGCTGTCCTGGCACTTGTAGAAGCCCAAGTACCTAATGCTAAGCGGACTGCTAACATTGCTAGCTTCAGTGCTGATCAGAGGTTCTATGAGTTCCTGCCAGCTACTTTCAGAGTTAAGGTCCACAACAGTGGTAATGTTCATCTAATACCAACTGGCAACATCTACATCAGCCGTGGCGACAAGACAGTAGCGACCCTCAAAGTTAACTCGGCTCAGGGCAACGTACTACCTAACAGCAATCGTGCCTTCACTGCCGCTTGGAAAGACGGCTTCCCTGTCTACACCGAGAAAGAGTCTGGTGGTCAAGTAGTCCTAGATAAGGACGGCAAACAAGTCACCGACCTCAAATGGGACTATTCTAAGGCTTCTAAGCTAAGATTCGGTCACTACACAGCTCATCTACTCATGGCCTACGACGATGGCAAACAAGACGTCCCACTAGAGGCGGTAGTTAGCTTCTGGGTTATACCTTGGAGGGTGATAGGGATATCCATAGTACTTATAGGTTTGCCCGCAGTACTGGTCTACTTAATAATGCGCTGGCGGTTCAGGCGCTTATTAGAGGCTAGGACGGGTACCGACAATACGAGGCGTAAGAAATGACATCAAGACTAAGGATTATGCCTCAGATTATGCTAGCGAGCGTAAGAGCGGTCAGCATCACCATCATAATAGAGCTAGCTATGATCGTTGTCGGTCTCATTCTTCTGATTGCTCTCGCTCAAGCCGCCCCAGATGGCGGCAGCACCGGCTCCCTCAACCTAATCACTTCACCGCTGCCGATCAGCCTAAGTGGCCCTCCAGGCAGCACCTTGACCACTGACATTCGTATCAAGAATGGCAGTACCCACGACGAAACCCTCAAAGTAACTCTAATGAAGTTCGCAGCTTACGGCGAAGAAGGTAAACCAGCCATCGCCGAACGCGAACCTGGTGACAACTACTTCGACTGGGTAAGCTTCTCGCCTCAAACCTTCGCTGCTCCACCCAATGAATGGGTGACGGTTAAGATGACAGTCAAACTGCCACCAACTGCTGCCTTCGGCTACTACTACGCAGCGGTCTTCTCTCGCGCTGGAGCCCCTGAGAAGTCCTCAGGACGACAGAACGTCCTAGTAGGCTCTACAGCTGTCCTGGCACTTGTAGAAGCCCAAGTACCTAATGCTAAGCGGACTGCTAACATTGCTAGCTTCAGTGCTGATCAGAGGTTCTATGAGTTCCTGCCAGCTACTTTCAGAGTTAAGGTCCACAACAGTGGTAATGTTCATCTAATACCAACTGGCAACATCTACATCAGCCGTGGCGACAAGACAGTAGCGACCCTCAAAGTTAACTCGGCTCAGGGCAACGTACTACCTAACAGCAATCGTGCCTTCACTGCCGCTTGGAAAGACGGCTTCCCTGTCTACACCGAGAAAGAGTCTGGTGGTCAAGTAGTCCTAGATAAGGACGGCAAACAAGTCACCGACCTCAAATGGGACTATTCTAAGGCTTCTAAGCTAAGATTCGGTCACTACACAGCTCATCTACTCATGGCCTACGACGATGGCAAACAAGACGTCCCACTAGAGGCGGTAGTTAGCTTCTGGGTTATACCTTGGAGGGTGATAGGGATGGGGCTTATCGTTGGGCTGTTCGCAGCAGTTGGTATTTGGTCAACTGGTCGGTCGGTAGCCCGCAAGACCAAGCAAGTCAGGAAATCGGGCAGAAAATGAAAAAAGCACTCGCGCTGGTCTTGTTTCTTTTACTAGCAGGCTTGTTGAGTTCTGAGCATGCAGTTGCCGCCAAACCAAGCTCCCAGATTACAATTGTGCCGTTTTTGCAGTCTGTACGCGTTCAGGCCAGTGAGCCAACTAAGACATTTGATCTGACGCTGACCAACAAAACAGCCCAAACTCAGAATTTTCATTTGTCGGTTCTTAACTTCGGAACCTTGAATGAGACTGGTGGCCTTGTTTTTACGGGTAGTAATACCAAAACGCTAGCTAAGAAGTATGGGATAGCCTCATGGCTGCGCCTATCTACTAATGATTTGTCCTTGCAGCCCAATCAAACGGCTACAGTCCAGGCTACTATTATTAACGACTCGTCACTGTCGCCTGGCGGACACTACGGTGCGGTCGTAGCGTCGGTAAATAGCTCAGATGTCGCCGGCAGTAACCAGGTCAATGTTAAGCAAGAGCTGTCGTCATTGGTATTTGCTACCAAAGTTGGTGGCGAGAAGTATGACCTCAAACTGGATAGTATGCGCTATGAGTCTAGTTGGGGTCGTCTACCGTCCAGCGTAACATTGCGTTTCAAAAACACTGGTAATGTTCAGGTTGTGCCAAGAGGCATAGTGAAGCTGATTTCGCCACGAGGTCGTGTGATAAGCCAAGGCGCCATCAACGAGGCTTCTTCTTATGTATTGCCAGAGACGTATCGTCAGATACCAGTCTCACTTCAGAATGTCGCTCGAGAAGGCTGGTGGCCAAAGTTTTATCGGCTTGAGATCTACTATCGGTATGACGGCATAAATAGCTTCGCAACTAAAAGCTACACCCTCTACCTGGTCAATCTACCTGCCATAATTGTGAGCACTCTAACCTTAGCCGCACTATTAGTTGCTGCCGTTCAGCTATGGCGATACGAAGCACGAAGACGCTCTAGACCGAAGCCTGTAGCATCCAAAGTTGTTTACAAAAAACCTCCGCGACTAGCAGATGCCAAAAAAGCAGCCAAAAAGACTAAGAAATCCAGCCAAAAAAAGGCCAAAAAAGCCGCAGAATAATCGCCCAATTAAGCTTGTTATGCTTGTCAGATAGGCGTATGATATAAGCGTAAGTACTGAGGAAAAAAACACTGGGTTACATTAACAGAGGAATGCTGAGGGCTTTTAAGCACTGGTTTTTGCTGCCGGTTTTGCTTCTATTCGGCTTGTTTTTGATTATTGGCCCAGCCACAGCCAATGCTACTAATCCTGGTTTTATTAGTTTCCAGGGCAAAGTTGTTAATTCTGACGGAACTAATGTCACTAACGGTTCATATAACTTTGACTTTGTTATGTATGACGACGCAGCGCTTGGCTCACCTAGCGACGGTATACACGACAAATGGCACGAACTGACCAAGAGTGTCACGGTTACAAATGGCGTGTTTCAGACTAACTTAGGCTCGGCGACCGCTCTTCCAGACTTCAACACTAACCCTGCTCTATATCTGGCCGTTAGATTTAATGCCGACGCAGCTGGCTACATGACGCCAAGAGTATCTATGGGGTCAGTACCATACGCTAAGAATGCTGATGCGGTCGGCGGTATAGCCAGCAGCGGCTTCGTTCAGCTCAATGCTGTGCAGTCAGGCACCATTAATCTATCTACTGGAAGTCTGGGTATTGGGACCAGCTCAACTGTGGCTAATCGCCTGCAAGTTGAGAACGGCACCTACACGTCTAATCTAGTGCTTTTCAACAACGGCGTTACGGGCACACCGCCGGCATACCCTAACTCATATACTCCTACACTGTCGATCATCACTTCAGAGACGTCTGGTTCGCGCCCGCTCTTCTTTGGATATAACAACGGCGGAGTCTACGACGGGTTCCTGACTGCCGGAGCCTGTGGCTCGTTTACTCGAATGTGTCTTGACCTAGGTTCTGGGACGACAGCTTACACTGCTCTAGAAAGCAACGGCACAACTTTGCAGGTGGGTGCTGGCGATGACGGCAACTTCGCAACTATTCAGATTGGCCCTACGGCCACAGCTTCAACTACCACAAATATTAACATCGGTAATAATACTGGGGCTGGCTCAACCAATAACACTACAATAGGCTCTACAATCGGTGGTTCGGTGGTTCTTCAAGGGCTAGGTACGGCTCAGACTATCACCGGAACAAGCAATACCATCAAAACTTCTACTAACTCGGCTACGGCCTTTGAAGTCCAAAACACATCGGATGTCCCGATATTGAACGTAGACACAATCAACGCGGGTGTTAATGTCAACGGCACGTTAACTATTAACACCAGTGACAATAATATTGTAAGAACAAGTTTTGCTGATTTTGCCGCTGGAACGGTCGGCTCAGGCGTAACCAACACTACTACTCCTACAGGACAGCTTGAGCTGTCAGACGGGACAATTCCTAACTCAGGTAAAGGAACTGTAACTACTGCAGGGCAACCGGCCGTCGATGCTGCAATTGGTGCTGGCGCGAGTGCTATAAGCCGTCCTGACGGCAAGTATCTAGTTATCAAGGGCGGGTCAACTCTGGCTACTTCACTGTATGACTCGGTAGCAGGTACGTTTACTAACTCGCAAACTCTAGTAGTGGGTGCTGGTACTGTCGGAGTTGGTTCTCTGGCGCTGCCCCGTCCAGGTGGTATGTACGTTGTGGTTCTCGGAAATGGAGTCGTTAATACCAGTAACGTTGATCCGGCCGGAACAGTTACGAGTACGGCTGGTGGCTCTTTGACTGCGGCTGCAGGTTCGGGCACGGTTGCCTTTAAGCGGCCTGACGGCAAATACCTTGTAACCCTGGGAGGTGGAGCTGGTACTACTAATGTATTTGATCCGATCGCTGGTACATTTGCCGCCGGCCCAACTAACAGTGGCGGAGTCACTTGGGGCACTGGCGCGCTTGCACTGAACAGGCCAGATGGTACGGGTTTGATAGTCACTGGCGGTACCGCCAGTACTACGCAAATTTACAATCCAACTACTGCCAACCCGAGTATTGGAGCGTTCCCTTCTGCAGGTCCAAGTCTTGACGGTAATCAGGCTGCCACTACGTGTGGCATCAATAATGCCGGATCGGTTGCTATAAGACGTGCTGACGGCAAGTTTGTGATTCTATCTAAGGCTAATGTGTCGGCATTATATGACCCTGTCGCGAATAGCATGCAATGTCGTACGGGTAATGGGCCAGCAACAGCGCTTGGTAACGGCGGACATGCCATTCCGCTACAAGACGGGCAGTACTTAATTATAGTTGGTGGCGGATCTACCAACTCTTATGTGTATGATGCTCCGACAGATAGCTTCACGTCACACGGAACCGCCTTGACAGCCATTACTGCTGGCGCCTTCTCGTTGATGCGACAAGATGGTACATGGCAGATTATGACGGGTACTAACAGCTGTACTACAGGCTGTACCAACAATTACGATACAGGCTTGCCTATGAACGGTACCGCTACTAAGTATACTTCGGACGATATCTCTACAACGGCACTCAATGAAGCATCAACTCTTAAGTGGAATGCACAGTTCGAGTCCCCTTATACGGCGGCTACTAATGGTGCGACTAACTCCGCCTTTTCGACTATTCAATTCTTTGTGAGAACGGCTGTCAATAGCAGCGGCTGTACAACGCCATTAAATGCTGCAACAGATAAGGAGATCTCAGCTTCAGGTGAGTTTATACGGCCAAGTTCAACTGATAATTGTGTTAGAATCACGGCTCAATTCAACCGACCATTGCCTAAGCGACTCGTTGATGAGCGCGGTACCTGGACTGGCAATAGCACAACTGTACATCGGCTTGATTATGCAACTCCAAGTCTGTTCGACATCAGCGTAGACAACTCAACTGTGTTGCACAGGGATAACTTCACCTTTAGTCAGCCTAACGCCCAGGAGTTTAACAATGGCACCGTGCCATCTGCATTAACGGCGACTCGAGTAGCTACAGGCGGCGCCTGTAATGTCGGTACGCATGCTTACTATGTTACGTTTGTAACCAATGGAGTTGAGTCTCCGCTCGGGGCTAAGTCTAATGTAGTCACCTGTACGGTGGCCACTGACAGAGTAAGCCTAACAGCTATACCGACTGGCATAACGGGCACTGGTACGACGGCGCGTAATATCTATAGGACTGCAGCTGGAGATATAAGTAGTCCGTTCCTCGTGACCACGATCGGCGATAATACAACCACCACGTACAGCGACACGGCGTCTGATACTTCGCTGACAACACCTTATGTTGGTGCAGAGGCGTCAGGGCCAACAGTAACACGTGTTGAAGCCCAGAACGGTGCCTTAACGCTGCCACTAGGTCGGATCAACCCCACTACATTAGTAAACAATACAGAATTCTACGCGGGCGTAATGTCTGGCGCCCACCCTGCTATACCACAGGCGCAAACAACTACCGGTACGATTGTCATAACTAGACCCAACAAGACTTTTGTGATCATCGCTGCCCTGTCGACGCCTGCCGCCAATGCCGCCCTGTATGATCCAGCAACACAAACATTCACATCCGGGGCTAGCCCCAATATACCAACAGCCGCTAATGGTGCTGGTGGCTTTGCCGTTAAGAGAGCAGATGGCAAATACTTAGTTGTTATGGGTAACAATACGGCTGTAACCAATATTTATGATGCAGATTCTAATACGTTTACAGCTGGTCCAAGTCTAACTGGCCTTGCAGGAGCTGGAGCTTCGGCGATACCTAATTCCGATGGAAGCTTCACTATAGTCCATGGAAATGGCCTTAC
Source organism: Patescibacteria group bacterium (assembly GCA_038064395.1). Classification (GTDB taxonomy): domain Bacteria; phylum Patescibacteriota; class Saccharimonadia; order Saccharimonadales; family UBA4665; genus JBBTTE01. The sequence continues at coordinate 59,763 of JBBTTE010000008.1, forward strand.
TACCAGTACGGTATATAATGGCGTGCGCAACACCGTCATGGCCGGACCAACCTTGCCTACGGCGGCCAACTGTGGCTTCTGGGCGATACCTATGCAAAATGGCATGTTCAAGACATTCGTAGGTGTTGGCTCTGGAATTGTTGGCTCCACAACTTCGCTTAGCTACAACCCTAGTTCCAAGGTATTTACTGCTGGGATTGCCCTGCCTAACGCTCATGGTTGCGGTTCGTTCGCTTTCCAACGCCAAGACGGTTACTGGCTTAGTGTGACGGCGGCCGGTGGTGCGGCCGGTGTAGCCCAGGGTCAAACAGCCCTGATTAACCCGGTTGACGGTACGGCGCTTGCTGGCCCTACCTTCACTAACGTAGTTGGCCAGGGCGGCCATGTAATACCCCGTGCTGATGGGACTTTCTTGATCATAGATGGCAATGGTGCGACTGCAACTAACGTCTATATTCCATATGGCGGTACTTATGCTATTGGCACAGGCATCGGTAGTGTGCAGTCAGTAAACAGTCCTGCGATGACTGCGGCCTCCGGTGTTGGAGCTGTGTCTTTCCAGCGTTCCGACGGCAAATGGGTGATAATCCTTGGCAACACAACTCGAACAGTGAACTTATATGATGCTGGTTGGTATCCCGACGGACAGTACTTATCCGAACAAACCCAAGTGCCAGCACTAGCGGCTAACTCGGTGCTTAACTGGAAGCAAACAAACGATAACTTTGTGCGTATGGAAGCTCGAGCAGCTAATAGTCAGGCTGAATTGTCGACAGCTGGCTTTAATAGTGTCGGTAGACCCGGCACAAGTATTGGTAACAGTGGTGGCGAAACATGGGTTCAGGTAGAAGTCAACTTCCGTCGGGACTTCCCTACCTTTGGAGGTAGCTTGGATGGTGTTTACGCCAGTGGCGGTGGGATGGTCTACAAGTATAGAACCATAACTCAGCCAGCCGTTACCTCATATGACATTAATAATGGAGATGATCTGTTGACGCTGCAAGATGATGGTCTCAATGTGCTGCGTGTTACCAGCGAGGGCAATATTTACTCGTCTGCAAACGGTGGCTTCTACTCTGGCGGTGCCGACCTTGCCGAGAACTACACCTCTAGTCAATCACTGGAAGCAGGCGATGTCGTGTCTATAGACAGCGCGAACAATCACTCGGTTAAGAAGTCTAGTGGCCAGTATCAGGCTGACCTTATAGGGGTTGTCTCGACGGCTCCTGGTTTTGTAGCTGGCGCCTTTACCGACGATTCTCATCCAGTAGCTCTAGTAGGGCGTGTCCCCGTTAAGATAAGCACCGAGAACGGTGATATTAAGCCTGGTGACTTCCTAACGTCAGCATCAATCCCAGGCTACGCCATGAAGGCCACAGTGGCTGGACGTGTCATTGGTGCAGCCTTGGATGCATTTGACCCTACGAAGGCTACAGATTGCCCTAGTGAGGGCCAAGGTGGTCTATCAGCTACGCAGTGTGGCTCAGTTATGATGTTTGTCAACCTAACAGATTACCAGGGTGCATCTGTTGAGTCTCTGATAGCAGAAGCCGATGCGACGGCTGCAGTAACTGGTTCTGGTGCCTACGTAATTCCTGATTTGAGCTTCCCTAGCGTAGGTGGCTTGACCGACAACACATCTGTTACTGACTGGAGCCCACAAGCTAAGACCCTAGGTTACTTGCAATCATTGAGAGACAAACAGAACAGTGGCCAGGCGCCCAAGGGTTCAAGTATCCTAGCCACTAACGTCAATGTCAGTAATCAGCTAATAACGCCCACGATTATCGCTGACATGATCAGGGCTAAGACGATCAAGGCTGATCACATTGAAGGCATGGAAATATATACCGACAAACTGGGCAGCCTAACAGATCAATACGATGATCTACAGAAGGAAGTCGATCAGTTAAGTCAAGGTGGATCGAGCTCTCAGAACGGGTCTACAATCAAGTTTGCGAATGGCGAGTTCGGAGTCAGTCTAGTCTCGCTTGGCTCAATTGAGAGCAAAGGTGGCCTGACGGTTGGGGGCGATGCCCAGTTCAATGGAAGGGCAACTTTCGCAGGTCTAGTAAAGCTCTTCGGCGATGTCGACGCCCAGGGACGGATCACCTTTAATAAGGACTCTGGTGGCTCGGCTCTGATCAAGACTGGTGCTCGCAAGGTCAATGTAACTTTCGACAAGCCATATTTGCAACTACCGATTGTTTCAGCTTCTCTGACAATTCTGCCTAATGCTAGTGGCGAAGATGTTAGCGTCACCGAACAGCGCCTACTTAACTCTGGTTATACCTATCTCGTGTCGAATTTGAGCACAAAAGGCTTTACAATAGTACTTAACAAGAAAGCGACTGAGGACTTGAACTTCAATTGGAGCGCCGTTTCTATCAAGGATGCAGCTTCGTCCACAGGAGTTCCAGACCCAAATGATTTACAGTAGGAGTATATGACAAGCGAACAACAACCACGCAAGATAAAGGTCAGCTGGCCTAGCCAGCAGTCTGCTAAGTCCTCCAAGCGGATTCAGTTCAGTCTGCCTAATCCGCGTAACCTGTTCAAGTCGAAGGCTTTTGTGGTCGTTATCGTGGTTCTGATAGCTGCTTTGCCTGCTTTCTACTTCTACAACAAGAGCCGTGTAGCCGAACAGCGCCTCAACGACCCGAACACTGCTAACCAACAGGTTATCAACGCTGTAGTTAAGAAGGTCAGCCATCTCATGTTGTTGCCGACAGATGAGCAGCCTACTCTAGCTACGATTTCTGACGCTAGTAAGACCAAGGGGCAGCCGTTCTTCACTAATGCGAAGAACGGTGACAAGCTGTTAGTCTTCACCAACGCCCGTAAGGCCATTCTCTACCGCCCAAGTACCAATCTCATAATCGAGGTTGCTCCGCTAAATGTTTCGCCGAGTTCGAGTGGTACGCAATAGCCCAAGGGGTTGTCGTGCTACAATAAGCTCAAGCTTTTTAATATAAATTAGAGTGGGATAAGATGATTCTAAAGGTGTGGCAAGGAAGAATCTGGGGTACGCTTCTGGTCGTCGGACTGTTAATAGCCGTAATCCCCTCACCTAATGCGTATGCCACCTTAGAGTCTTGTACGGTTAGTATATCCCCGGGTACAGCCGAGGCTGGCTCGGACGTATCGTTTAACTTCAGTATAACCAATAACAGCACAGACTCCATCAGGTGGGTCGACATTCGTGCTAATAATCCAGCGAGTTTCAACGTTCAATCTGGTTCGGCGACTGGGTGGACAACATATGCTGACAATGTAGGTGTTACCTTCAGTGACGGCAATTTACCAAGTCCCTACGACCAAGGCTTTGTAACTGGCGTAACGGTTGGATCAGTCACGGGCACTAATACTTGGACGATTCAAGCCTCTGATGATCCGTCAGGCGTTAATGCCGTTACGTGTTCTGGAGATAATAGTACTGAAGTTTCGGAGGCACCGGTAGTAATATCTGATGTCCAGCTTTCTGGCTTGACCCAAACAGGAGTAACGGTTTCTTGGCAAACTTCAGCACCCGCAACTACCCAAGTTAATTATGGCCAGACTAGTAGCTATGGCTCACAAACAGACCTTGACGGTACGCTCAAGACATCGCACCAAGCAACAATAAACGGCCTAACGCTGAATACAGGCTATCACCTGCAAGTTGTCAGCACTGATTACAGTAATCATCGGGCAGAATCAGGTGACATTACGTTTTTGACTGCAGCCAAAGGGACTTCTTCCCAAATCGAAAAAACAACTACAGTATTTATTGGCTCGAGTGGTGTGCCGCTTCTGGCCAAACCAATCGAAAAAATCCCGCCAACAATTAGCCTAACCACTACTCTGCCCAGAGTGGTCAAAGCTATCCCCAAAGTCAGCGGTATAGCCGACGACAATGAAGCTCTGGCAAGAATTGAATATTCAACTGACGACGGCAAGAATTGGCTGCCTGTTGATGAGTCAAAAGGGCTAGGCGGTAAGCATGCCACATTCAGCTTCACGCCTGCCAGCCTTGAAGAAGGAGATTACAGTTTGCAAGTTCGAGCAATCGACACATCGGCAAATATAGGCATGACGACACCGATAACAATTGTTATTGATAGGTTGCCACCCATGGTTGGTGGCAATATTCTTTCGCTCGGACCCCAGATACTCGAGCCAGATGCAAAGGGTACAATTGCCTCAATCGTCGGCATAGATCAAAAGATTACCTTAAGTGCAGTTGGTGGCCCTAACGAAATTTCACTCAATGCAGTGCATATTGGTTCCAAGAGCAATGGGCAACTGTTCAACCTTACTAAGTCACCAGAGACAGGACTGTGGTCGGGTATTATAAGCTTTACTCAGGCTGGCAAGTATAACATGGTAGCCAATTCTGTCGACGGCGCTGGTAATAAGACGTCTCGCACCCTTAATAATGTGTATGTTTTCAGTCCCGGCCACACCATAGACCAAACAACACACCATCCGATAAGAAGCACTGTCACTTTGTATTACCTAGAGCCCGATTCTCATAGCTGGGTGATTTGGGACGGTGCGTCCTATGGTCAAAGTAATCCGCAGACCACTAACAAAAAGGGCGAATTCACGATGCTGCTGCCACCTGGTAAATACTACCTTAAGGCTACAGCAGCCGGGCACGAGACATTGATTAGTAGCATATTTGAAACCGAGCACTCTAAGCCCTTGTCAGTCGATCTTGCTCTTAAGTCACTCGGTGGATTAAGCCTAGGTTCGCTACATTTGCCTGTACCTTCATTCGCAGTGCAGAACGTAAGCCTCGGTTCCGAGCACGAACTCAATAAGCAGCAGACTTCCGGCCAAGGAACTCTGGTTGGCAAGCAAACCCCTGATTTTGCGCTGATCAATACGGACGGTAAGGTCGTTCATGCTGCTGATTTACTTGGTCGCCCTTCTGTTCTGACTTTTGGCGCGACGTGGTCACCGACTATGGCCGAGCAGTTATCGGGTCTGGCGAAGCTACAGGCCAACAAAGAGCTCAATGTTATGCCGGTGGCTCTCCAGGAGTCTGCCTCAAAAGTCCGTGCCTACACTGATATAGCTGGCCTTGATCTTACTTGGCTGGTTGACCCTGATAGTACTCTGACGACCAGCTATGGGGTTCAGAGTCTGCCGACGCATTACTTCCTTGACCGCCACGGTGTTATTAAGCAAGTTATCGTCGGCGTATTGACTGAACATCAGTTACTTAATATTATGAGCGGTTTATAGTGATGAATATCTATGATAAAGCTAATGCTTGAGGTATTATTAAGTGAGAAACATTACGCACAACTAGTGTAGGTGGGGACAATATGCTACCGATACAATTCTTCGGTCAAAACATACATTTTGCTATTAGTCTGTTTGCTGCTTTGGTGTTCTTTGCGGTGTTTTGGCTGCACTTTGACGCCTGGACAGCCAAGCGACAACTGAGAGAGTGCATCAATTGGGTTGGCTTCTTGCTGGTGGCCTTATCATTTGTCGTATACGCAACCGTTATAGAACAGTCTGTGTTGGGGCACTCATTGTTTGGAGATACTTCTGAGAACATCTCTTTGATATTACGTATCCTAGGCTACTTTGGGATTATTATTGGGCAGCTCATAGATCCCTTGCAGGCCAAGCCGACGCTAACAGGGCTTAATGAATCCGAGTTTGTAATTGAAGAAGCAGAGACTGAGGTCAAAGCTCAAGACACACCCAAGTCAAATAAGGCTACACCGTCTGCTGTTGGGTTCGCAGGTCTGGCTAATCCGTTGCACTTCTTGCCCCCGCTTCAGGCTCTAGTCATCGCTATCTTATATTGGCGTCGAGCCACCACTGGCCTTGAACGACACCTCAAGCCTATAGCCGTTTCATTCTTCTTGATGTTTGGCTTTGAGCTATTCTTGCTAGCAAGTCTGTGGCAAGATAGCAGCAACCCATTGATTGCAAGGCTGGTAGCACCATTTGCTTCGCTATGGATCGTCCAACATATATTTTTGCTGGCTGGTGTACTTGTACTAGGTAATTGGGTGTGGCGATATCTGACACGAAGATTCATGTCTCAGTTATTCATGATTTTTACGTCACTTACCCTTGCAATATTCTTATTAACCACCGTAAGTTTCACCTTCTTATTAACGAATAATGTACGCAAATCAGCCCTCGATAATTTGCAAACAGCTGCCAGTGTTCTATCCTATGCAATTAACGGCAAAAAGGCCGAAACCTTGGCTAATACCGAGTCAATCGCCGCTAGTCCTGACATTGCTAACGCAATAGTCGCTAAAGACCACAAGAAGTTGGTCAGCCTAACCAGTACGTTCCTCCACGATAAGAAGCAGTCATCTCTATTAATAACTGGTGATGCTGGCCAGGTTTTACTAAGAGCTGAGAATCCGGATAGTTGGGGTGACTCAGTATCGTCAGATACGTTGGTAAGACGATCCCTAATAGGCCAATCTAGTTCAACAGTCAGCACCAAGGAAGATGTGCTAGCGCCACTTATATACATTAAGTCGGCTACGCCAATTCGTGACGCTAATAAGAACATAGTCGGATCTGCCGTCGTTGGCCTAGTCGCTGATAACGCCTTCGTAGACGGTATCAAGAACGCTACTGGTCTGGATAGCGCCATATACGCTGGAAATGTCCGTTCGGCTACAACATTCGTAGCCCCCGATGGTGTTTCTCGGTGGGTTGGCGTCAAAGAGAACAACAAGCAGCTACAAAAAACCGTTCTCAAAGACGGCAAAACATATCAAGGCTCACTGGGTGTACTTAATAGACAATTCTTGACTGTTTATGTGCCGCTCAAGGACATAGACAACACCGTTATCGGTATGCTCTTCATCGGACAGCCTCAGGTTGCCGTACTTCAAGCAGCCGGACGTTCAGTGGAACTCACCTTCATTGTGACAGCCGCTCTCCTGATCTTGTCGATCATTCCTGCCTACCTGATATCACGTTATCTAACCAAACAGCTAGACTGATAGTAGGCAGGTTTGGCCGTGCACACTACCAAAAGAGCTCAGACAGGCAGCACATCTGTTAAGTCAGTCAAGGCCAAGCGTCTAGTTCTAGCAAGTCTAATATTAATGGTTGCGAGCACAGTGTTTGCTTGTGGCTATGTGCTGTGGGCAATTATCAATAGGGAGCCTTTTGGCTGGAGCGTGTTTCTAACCTGGTCGCTAATATTGAGCGCCACAAATGGTGTTTTGCTTGCAGCTGGCTGGTTTTACAATCATTACCTTAGTCGTCGCATACAAGTCATGCTAATTGACTGGGCAGGTACATCTGTTTGGTATTGGTTAGTGGCACCCGCCTACCAATACCTAATGATGAGCCTCAACAATCTTCAAGTTACCGTACTAGCATTTGCTTATTTCTGGGAGGTGCCTGTGGTGGGTGGGCTATCGTTCATCTTCACCCAAAAGCTCTTTACGCCACTTAATAACTACATCCAAACTGGTGAGACAGAAGACCCTGCAGACCTTTATAAGCAGGCTGAGGTCTTCCCGATTAAGGCCTTTATTCGTAACTTGTGTGCCGCCACGGGTGGCTACGCTATCGGTGCTTTACAGCTAAGGTATTTCGCAGATCTTCCACTAGTTGAGTGCTATAAGAATGTTGGGGTTGGGTTCACGATTTCCTTTTTGTTGGGCCTGTACTACTTCCTAGTATTTGACTCATATGTCGGCCTAATCAAGTCTAAGCTCATCAGGCAATACGATCTTAAGAACGTAATAACTACCAAGTATTACCAAAAGATCTCGGGAATTGTCATTCTGTTAGTCATCGGTAGCTTCTCACTAGTAGTTCTGTTGATGGTTCAGTCATTCCAATTAATCATCAAAGATAACTTGAATACACAAGTCTGGAATGCCATGCACTCCTTCTCGACTCAAGCTGACTTACAAGATAGGGATAAGTTAGTTACTCTCGAGATTGGCAAATCCAGCCAAACCTTTGTGCTTGATGAAGGCGAAGGATTGCCTTTAACCGACGTAACGACAGAGACACAACAGATTGTTAAGGCCAACCGTAGCGGTGAACTTCGCGACAATAGATATGACGCCAAGCTCATCAACTTTGAGACTTTTGGCGATCAGAAGCTAGTGTCTGTGACTTACCCAGCGGACTTCTACGCAACCCTGATTAAAGTGGTTTGGTTATTAGTGGCGGGAGGCCTGTTCGTCACTGCGCTATCGGTCATAGTGATGATAATAGTTAACGGTACCTTGACCAAGTCAATTACTGCGCTGACAACATCCGTACAGAGAGCCCAAATAACGGGTTTTTATATCGAACCAATGATAAACACTGGTGACGAGTTTGAATCGTTGTCACGGGCCTTCAGTCACTTCACAAGCCAAAACCAGAAGCATGTATCCCAGCTCAACCAGGAGCACGCCAGACTACAGGCGGCTATTAACAGCTTAGACATCGGTTTACTCATGACATTCGAAGACAAACAGATCTTGTCCTATAATGCAGCCCTACTTCGCGTACTTGGGCTTAAGAAGTCCACCAAAGATAATCCAGATGAGGCTGATTCGGTCTTAGAAGAACTAAGACAAAAGCTTCAAGAGCTACCTAATCTGGATCTGCTGGATACGGTCAGGCAATGCCAACTAGACGGACAGCCCTTCAGTATTAAGGAGATATCCTACGGCAATAGAATTCTGACTATTTTCGGAGCGCCAATCATGGTACACCTCGACAAAATCATCGGAACAATTGTCCTAGTAGAAGATATCACTGAACGCAAGGTGCTAGAACGATCTAAGGATGAATTCTTCTCTATCGCATCGCATGAACTGCGCACACCACTGACTTCGATCAAGGGTAACAGCAGTATGATCCTAGACTTCTATAAGGACACTCTTAAGGATCCACAACTCAAGGAGATGATTACCGACGTCCATGAGAGTGCTGTTAGGCTCATAGAGATCGTTAACGACTTCTTAGACCTGTCTAGACTCGAGCAGGGTCGTATGAACTTTAATTACGAGGAAGTAAGCCTAGAGGAGATCATTGAGAGTGTGGCTTACGAGATGAGGCCAGTGCTCGACGAGAAGAGTATTTATCTCAAAGTAGATAAGATGACCCTAGATAGATTACCTAGGGCATGGGCTGACAAGAACAGACTTAAGCAAGTAGTCTACAACCTTGTCGGCAATGCGGCCAAGTTCACCGAAGAAGGCGGCATCACTATTAGTGCCGAAACCGACAAAGACACGCTAAAGGTCAAGGTTACCGATACTGGGCGTGGTATGACGCCCGAGTCACAACAGCTACTGTTCCATAAGTTCCAGCAGGCCAGTAGTAGCCTGTTAACTCGTGATACTACCAGAGGCACTGGCCTTGGACTATATATATCTAAGATGATCGTAGAAAGCATGGGTGGCAACATAAGTCTTGACGAGTCTATCGAAGAACAAGGTAGCACCTTCAGCTTCACCGTTCCTATAGTAACTGACGTCCTTAAGAAGTTAACTGCTGACCAGCAAGAAGAAGCCAAAAAGGCCAGCTCAGAGGCCACTAAGTAAGCTAGCCACCGACCTGACATCAGGAGTGCCATTGATTACGGCTTGGTCTTGTTTTTTGTTCTTAGGAAACTGAAGGAACGTCGTTGCGCGTGTAGCCAGCTATAATTTCGTCAACCATGTCGGCAATTTCTTTGGGTTCGTGTTCGCTCTTAATAATGTACTTAACAGCACCTCTGGATAGGGCTGTTTCGGCATCTTGTTGACCTGCCAGGTTGGTAAGCATAACAACTGGAATGTGCTTGGTAGCTTCGTTAGCTTTAAGTTGTTCGAGAACTTGAAGACCGTTCATCTTAGGCATCATGACATCCAAGAGAATGATTGTTGGATTAGTCGATGCTACCTTAGCTAGCCCCTCTTCGCCGTCACCTGCTACTTCTACTTCGTATTTCTGGAATGTGAATATCTTCTGGTACATCCGCGACATTAGCGGATCGTCTTCAACTATAAGTACTTTTGTCATGCGTAACAGTATAACTACCGCTTAAGCTTTCGTAAAGCTTAAAAAGTATTATTCGGGCTTTTCTTCGACGGTTACATCAGTGTCGCTACTAGTTTCCCCCGTAGTCATCCCAGTACCACTATCAGTCTGAACTGTTGCTGCAGCTGCTTT